>CAJAYO010000017.1 GCA_903948415.1 uncultured Opitutia bacterium
CTCACCTTCCCGTCCTTCGACCCGCATTCACGCCAGCCCAGCTACAAAGCCTGCGCCGTGGCCGTCGCACCCGTGGCTTAGCGCCGGTCGCCGAACGCCGGTCGCCGAACGCCCACCGCTTCAGCCCGGACAGAAAAAAGGCGGGTCAACGACCCGCCCTGAGTTCAACCACGCCTGCGTCCGACGCTCCACCTCAAAACGGCACGTTCTCTTCGTCCGACAAGTGGGCCGAAGATTCCGTGGCGACAGCCGGCGTCGCCGCCGAGGCCGCGCCCTTCGGCGCGTCGGGCTGACCGAGCGTGCCCTTGTTCTGGTGCCAAAGCGTGCGTGCCGCATTGCGCAGCGTCGTCTCCTGCGGGCGCGGCGGATACGGCTTGCCGCTGCTGTCGAGGCGGGGCGGCTGCTCCGTCGCATACCATGAGAGCGAACGCTCGCTCAGCTTCGAGAGCGCCACGCCGTTGTTCTTCCCGAAATGCACCTGCACGTCGCCCGCGTTCGGAATCACTTCCGTCGGCTGCAAAATCACTTCATCCGCACCGCCACCGCTGCTGGAATAGCTCGAAACTGAAGTCGTCGCCCGCGCCGGAGCGCTGCGCGCCGGGGCTTTGATGGCCTCGGCCAGGAGCTGGCGGATCGCGACCAATTCTTCGTGGATGGATTTGAGCATGTCTTCGTTCATCGCTGGCAACTTGAGGCGTTCGCCGCGCCGTTCCAGTCCAATCGTCGCGCGCCCCCACTTTGCGCGAGACTTTCGCCTCACGCACACCCGACGACGGCCGCTGGAGGACTGCCCTTCGCCCCCGTCGCTTCGTCATGGTTTCGCCCCCCCACGCTGCTTTTGTCAGTTACGCGTCTCCGGACGCGGAGGCGGCGCTGCGGCTGTGCCCCGCGTTGCGGGCCGCCGGGAACGAGGTCCGGTTCGACGGGACTGAACGCGTCGCCGGCCGCCTCTGGGATCGAAAAATCCGCGGCCAAATCTCCTCGTGCCCGCCCTTCGTGCCGGTGATTTCTGCGGCGACGCAGACGCGGCGCGAAGGCTATTTCCACATCGCAGGGAAACTCGCCGCCCAGCGCACCCACGCCACGGCGGACGCCACGCCCTTCGTCCTTCCTGTCGCGATCGATGCCACCCGCGATGCCGGGGCCCTCGTGCCCGACGAATTCCGCGCCGTGCAGTGAACGCGTCTGCCCGCGGGCGAGGCGCCAGCGACCTTCTCCGAACGGGTAAAGCAGCTGCAGGGAGTTCCGGAGCTCGAGACCGGGCGCCCCCGTCCTGCCCCACGCGACGAAGGCGTCGCGCCCCCCACCACCCCGCCGGTGGGCCGTCGCGTCCCTGCGGCGGCATGAAGCCGGGTCATTTTCCCCGGCGTCTTCGCCCTTGGTTTGATCTGGTGGCGAAACGCCCGACCGTCCTCGCCGGCGGGCGCAGGGACGCGCCCGCCTGCTTCAGAAAATACCTCACCCGCCGCGCCCCTCGCCGCCGACCCGCAATCCGTCGCCGTCCTCGCCTTCGCCAACATGAGCGCAGAGAGGGACACGCAGGATTTCTCCGACGGCGTCAGCGAGGAAATCCTCCACACCCTCGACCGCATCCCTGCGCTTCGCGTGACGCCGCGCACCTCGTCGTTTTGCTTCAAGGGCAAGACCGTCGCCCTCGACGAGATCGGCCCCGCGCTGCGCGGCGCCAGGGTGACCGAGGGCAGCGTGCGCCCGGCCGGCCACGAGGTGAGCTTCACCGCGAAGCGCCTCAACGCCGCCGACAGCACGCGCGTGTGGACGGAAGAATTCAATCGACCGATGACGCCCGCCGACATGTTCGCCGGGCAGAGCGAAATCGCCGCCAAGGTCACGCAAAACTCGGCGGCGCCTACGCCGCGCTCACCCCATCTCCAGTTTCGACCATGCCGTGCCGACAAAAAGTCTCGCCACCTCCGACGCCCATTTTGCGCGGTCGCGCGGGGCTGAACGACGTCGCCCTAGATCGCGCCACCGCCCTCGCTCGTTTTGAAGAAGCCCTCCGGCTCGATCTAGCCTATGCGCTGGCTTGGGCCGACTCGGCGCGGGCGTGAGTTTTTCAGCGCCAGCGAGGGGCGGCTCACCGCGCAGCGGAAAACGCCCCGCGGGCCCGGTCCGCCGCGGCCCACGCCTTGCGCTTGAGCCCTGACCTTCCCGAAGCCCACCTCGCGCTCGCTTTGGTCGAGCTGTCCGCGGATCGCGATCTTGCGGCAGCCGGGCGGGAGCTGGACGCGATTGAAAAACTCCCCCCCGGCCACGCCGGCCTAGCGGCGGTACGCGCGGAATTGGAATACTCCCGCGGACACTGGGGTGCCGACTGGATCCGGCTGATGGGGCAGGCCGTCGAGCGCGATCCGCAAAACAACCGTCACCACACGCCGCGGGCGAACGCGCAGTCTGCGGCCGGCTGGTTCAGCGGGGCGGCCCGCCTGTTGGCGCGAGTAAGGATCGCCGCGCCAACCGCAGACGCGCCGCGTCGTAACCTCACCCACAACCTTTGTCGCTGGACGGGCGACCCGAAGGCCATCGCTCCGCTGCTCGACGAGATACCCCGGAACAACCTTCGCAACGGAGCGTTCTCCGGGGCGCGAGCGGAACCGCGCGCTTGGCAGGGAAATCTTGCGGCCGCGTTGGCCGACCGCGAGTCGGCGGGCACGGCGGGGCGAACATCAATGGAAGCGAGAAACAACCCTCACACCCTCACGTACCGGCGGGCCTGGTTTGAATTGCTGCAGGCCACTACGGCACGCGCGGCTAAACTCTCGGCCCTGACGCCGGCCGAAGAAAAAGCGCTGGCTTGGGACGCAACCACCGCGCGCGTCGCCCGTCCCGCCCTCGTCACGGCCCGACTGGGACGAAGGGAGGAGGCATGCGCACTGCTCGCCCAAGTCATGCCGCACGGCGAGCGCACGCTCTTCGCCAGCAACCGCGCCGACCTCCGCAGATCGAAGGCGGCGGTCCACGCGGCGCTCGGCCAGATCGACGAGGCTTTCGCCTCGCTGCGCACCGAACACGCAATGGGCTACGGCTTCGGTCACTCGCTGCGGCTCGATCGCCCGTGGGGCCACGGCGCGGCCCAGCAAACTTTGCCCAACGGATGCAGGAAGCTGAGGCCCGCGCCGAGGCGCAGCCCCGGCCGAAAAAGGAGGGCGCGGTCTCTGACCCGCTTTTTTTTCGCGCGGAGGATTCGTCCCGAGGGCGGGTCATTGACCCAGCCCTACTTTCAAGCCGCCGCAACTTGGGCGTTGAGCGTTCCGCGTTGAACGTTGAGCGTTCCTCGTTCCGTCCCCGCCCACGGCCGCCCTTCCCCCCGTTCCGACTTTCATGAAATCGCGCCTCACCCTCCTCTGCCTGCTGGCTGCAACCATCCTGCCCGGCCAAACCCCGCCCCCCACTTCACCAACGCCCCCTCCACGGCCGCCGCCGCGGCAGCAGACGATGCGCCCCGAAATCCTCGGCCAACGCGGGATCGTCGCCGCCGGCCGGCACTACTCGGTTTCCGCCGGCACGCGCATCTTGGAACAGGGCGGCAACGCCATCGACGCCGGCGTAGCCACGGTGTTCGCCGCCGCGGTCGTGGAGATTTCTCATTTCGGTTTCGGCGGCGAATCGCCGGTGATGGTCTACGACGCGAAAACGAAACAGGTCTACGTGATCAACGGCCAGGGCCCCGCGCCAAAGGCCGCCACGCCCGCGCTGTTTGCGGCGAAGGGCAAGGTCGACGGCAACGGACCGCTCGGGGCGACAATTCCCGCGGTGCTGGATGCGATGGCCCTCGTGCTCGAACGCTTCGGCACCATGCGCCTCGAACAGGTCATGGCGCCCGCCATCGCCTTCGCCGACGGCTTTCCCATGTATGCGCTGCTGCGCGAAAATATGGCGAGCAACCGCCAACAGACCGAAGCCTACAAATGGGGCCATCTCTACTATGCGGGCGGCCGGCTCGCGGAGGTGGGTGAAATCTTCCGTCAACCGAATCTCGCGGCCACGCTGCGGACGATCGTCGCCGCCGAGCGGGACGCCTTGAAGAAAAACCCCGACCGCAGCGCCGCCATTCGCGCCGGACGCGATGCCTTTTACCAGGGCGACATCGCGCGTCGCATCGTCGAGGCCAACCGCGCCGAGGGTGGCGTGTTCACCTACGAGGATCTCGCCCACTACCACGGCGCCATCGAGGCCCCTGTAACGACGTTGTTTCACGGCTTCGAGATCAACAAGGCCGGGGCCTGGAATCAGGGCCCGGTGATGCTCATGGCCCTCAACATCCTCGAAGGCTACGACCTGAAAGCGATGGGGCTGCACTCGACCGACTATATCCACACCGTGCACGAGGCCCTGAAACTCGCCTACGACGACCGCAACGCGTTCCTCGGCGATCCCGCGTTCGCGCAAGTGCCCCTGAAAGGACTGCTCTCGAAAGCGTATGCCGCCGAGCGCCGGAAACTGATCGCGCCGCAGGCGTCGTTGGAACACCGGCCGGGTGATCCGTTCGCGTTTGATCCAGACGTGAAGCCACCGGCGGTCCGCTACCTGCCGCACACCCAGGGCACGAAAAATCCCGAGAGCGGTGGTGATACCACCTGCGTCAATACCGTGGACGCAGAGGGCAATCTCTTCAGCGCCACCCCGAGCTCCGGCTGGGTGCTCGGCGGGGCCTTCCTCGCCGGTGACACCGGCGTGCCACTCTCGAACCGCATGCAGGCCTTCGACCTCGATCCCGCGAGCCCCAACCTCCTTGTCGGCGGAAAGCGCCCGCGCACCACGCTCTCGCCGACGATCGTGCGCAAGGACGGCAAACCGTTTCTCGCGATGAGCACGCCGGGCGGCGACAGCCAGGATCAGCAAGTGCTGAACGTGCTGCTCAACGTAATCATCTTTAAGCAAGAGCTCCAAATCGCCATCGAGTCTCCGCGCCTCAACTCCAACCACGCCCACAGCTCCTTCGACAATCACCCCGACGCTCCGGGGCAGCTCGAAATCGAGAGCCGCATTCCGACCACGGTGCTGGATGAGCTGCGCGCCCGCGGCCACGTGCTGCGCGTGCTCCCACCGTATGGGATGAACTCAGGCGTCGTGGCCGTCGGCGTCGATCAGGCGACCGGCACCCTGCGGGGCGGCTCGGATCTGCGGCGCGAACGGTATATCTTCGGGTGGTAACGCGCGCGGACGGGAAATCATCTTCGCCCGAGAAGCCGCTTTTTCCGCTCTTGTTTGTCATTGCGAGCCCGGCTCGGCGGGCGCGGCCATCCATCTGATATTCCAGATGGATGGCCACGTTGCTGCGCTCCTCGCCATGACAGTCTACTCCACGGAGAGACTCCCTCAGATATAGTACATCGCCGCCGTCCCTTTTGAGGCGAGCTGGTCAAGCGTGTAGGTCTTGGTTTTCTTCACCAACGCTTCGCTGATCTCGTCCCAAACCTGCTTCAACCGCCGGCCGCTGCGTCCGTCAAAATTACCGCTGAGGTGCAGGCACTTTCCCTCCACGGCCATCAATATATCGTAGAGCGAAATCTCCTCCGGCGCGCGCGCCAAGGTGTAACCGCCCTGGTTGCCCCGCCGGCTCGTGATCAGGCCGTGGTCGCGGAGCTTGAGGAGAATTTGGGCGAGAAAATTCGCGGGCACCGCCTCCGCCTTCGCGAGGTGCTCGATCTGCGCGAGACCGCCCGAACCGTGCAGGCGCGCCAGCTCGGCCATCACGCGGCAGGCGTAATCGACTTTGACCGAGATTTTCACGGCACGTTCTCCGCGGCACTCTCGTCGGTCGTCGGCGGGCGCGGGCGGCCGAACGCAATCCGCGCCCACGTGCGTTCGTGCAGATAATAGAGCGCGACCTTGGTAATGACCTCCACTCCGGCGATCCCGCCCGAGACCTTCATCGCCGCCATCGAGTTGTCCGCGGCTCCGCTCAGGGACAGCACCAAAAAACTCACCAAAAACGTATCGAGCGTGCCCACGCAGCGCCAACTCACCGCCTTGACGATGCTGCGCAGATGCGAATCGCCGCCGTGCAGCAGCCCAGGCGCCTTCATATCACGTAGTCCCCGTTTTCGGGTTTCACGATCTCGCGCGGTGGGCGCAACATGCCCGCCGCCACCGTCGCGTTGGTGCCCTGCTCGATCAGAATGAACGAACCGGTCAACCGGTTGATCGCGTAGCCGTCAAACACGAGGGGCTTGGCCGCCCGCAGGCGAATCTCACCGATATCGTTCACGCCCAACTCCGCCGGAGCGGGATCGGATTCCAGGGTCGCGAGGTTCAGCTTGTTGACGATTTCCGTGACCGACACCTGCACGGTGTGGGTCGTGTGCTTGAGATAATACCGCTTCCCCGGCTGCAGCGGACGCGCGTGCATCCAGCACACTTCGGCCTGCAACTCGGTGTTGGATCCGGGCAGATGATCGAGGCCCACGAGCATACTCCCGCGGCTGATATCGATATCGTGCTCGAGCACGAGCGTGACCGACTGCGGGCAAAACGCCTCGTCGACCGGACCGTCGTAGGTCCAAATCTGTTTCACCGTGGTCACGATCCCGGCGGGAAACGCGATGATCTTCTGCCCCGTGCGGACGATCCCGCCGGCGATCTGGCCGCTGAAGCCGCGGAAATCGTGGAGCGACGCATCCGTCGGATTATTCGGGCGGTTGACCCACTGCACCGGCAGGCGGAAGCCGTTGAGATTCCAATCGCTCGCGATGTGCACCGTCTCGAGGTGGCCGAGCAGCGTCGGACCGACATACCACGGCGTGTGCACGGAGGCATCGACGACGTTGTCGCCGTTGAGCGCACTCATCGGGATGAACTTCACATCCTTGATATCGAGCCGCGGCAGAAACTCCTCGAACTGCGCGCGGATCTCCAAAAAGCGCGCCTCGCTCCATCCCACGAGGTCCATCTTGTTGATGGCCACGACGAGGTGGGGAATGCGCAGCAGCGCGGCGATGGCCGTGTGGCGGCGGCTCTGCTCGATCACCCCGGTCCGCGCATCGACGAGGATGATGGACAGGTTCGCCGACGAGGCGCCCGTCACCATGTTGCGCGTGTATTGGACGTGGCCCGGCGTGTCCGCGATGATGAATTTCCGGCGCGGCGTCGCGAAGTAGCGATACGCGACATCGATCGTGATCCCCTGCTCGCGCTCGGCCCGGAGGCCGTCGGTGAGATTGGCGAGATTGATCTGGCCGCCGCCGGTAATGTCGGCGGAGCGCTCCAGCGCCTCGATCTGATCCTCCATCAGCGATTTTGAATCGTAGAGCAGGCGGCCGATGAGCGTGGATTTGCCGTCGTCCACACTGCCGCACGTATTGAAGCGGAGGATATCGACGGGCACGGGCGTGGCGCTGGAAAGGGCGGTGAGAGGCATGACGTCTTCGGTAAATGAGTTCAGAAATAGCCGGCTTTTTTCCGGTCTTCCATGGCCGCCTCGGAGGATTTGTCGTCGGCGCGGGAGCCGCGCTCGGTCACCCGGGCGGCGGCGATCTCGGCGATAATGTCGCCCGTCGTCGTGGCCGGCGACTCCACACAGCCGGTGCTGATGATGTCGCCGATGGTGCGGACGCGCACGACGAGCTCGCGCACCTCCTCGTGGGCCTTGGGCGGCACCAGCGCGTTGACCGGCAGCCACTGGCCGCCGCGGCGCACGCACGGGCGCTTGTGGCTGAAATAGATGCTCGGGACCTCGAGGTTTTCGCGCTGGATGTATTCCCACACATCCATCTCCGTCCAGTTGCTGATTGGGAAAACCCGCATGTTTTCGCCCTGATTCAGCCGGCCGTTGTAGAGATTCCAAATTTCCGGACGTTGGTTTTTCGGATCCCACTGGCCGAAACTGTCGCGGAAGCTGAAGAACCGCTCCTTGGCGCGGGCCTTTTCCTCATCGCGGCGCGCGCCGCCGATGCAGCAATCGAAGCGGAACTCTTCGATCGCGGCGAGCAGCGTGGGGATCTGCAGCCGGTTGCGGCTGATCTCGCCCGGCGCGGGTTGCGCGATGCCCTTCGCGATCGCATCCTCGACGGTGCGCACGATCAGTTTTCCGCCGAGCTGCTTCGCGCGGCGGTCGCGAAATTCGTTGAGCTCGGGAAAATGGTGGCCCGTATCGACGTTGAGCAACGGCATCGGCAGGTCCGATGGACGAAACGCCTTTTCCGCGAGCCGCAGGAGACAGATGGAGTCCTTGCCGCCGGAAAACAGCAGCGCGGGGCGCTCAAATTCGCCCGCGACTTCCCGCATGATGTGGATGGCCTCGGTTTCGAGATGTTGCAGGTGGTCGAGATGGTAGCTGGACATGAGGGCGGCGATTTTCCCGGCGTTGCTCAGGCGTTGACGGCTTTTTTTCCCCACGCGGCGTGCAGGCCGCATTCGCGTTTCTCGTCGGCCTTGGCCGGATCGAAATAATCCCACTCGTTCGGGAGCTGGTGTTGGGCGAGGTAGGCGTCGAGCTCCGCATCGCTGAAATAGAAAAACGGACTCACCTTGAGCGCGCCGAAATTTTCGTCGGGCGACACGATGTCGAGGCCGGCCCGGTTCGGGTTCTGCACCTTGCGCAGCGCCGTGATCCAAACGGTCGGCGCGAGCTCCTTCATGCCGCGTTGAAACGGCTCCAGCTTCATCACCGCACTGAACTTCTTCAGCCCGGCCTCATCCTCGGTCGTCGGGATGGGGCCATGAATCGCATCGCGATGGGCGGCGGTGACCCGCGGCAAATAGGGCTTGAGGTTCAGCTTCAGGCGCGCGGTCAATTCCTCCGCGTGCCGGTAGGTCGCCGGGCGATTGTAACCGTGATCGACCCAGAGCACCGGGATGTCCGCCTGCGCCTGCACCGCCAGGTGGAGAATCGCGGCTTCGTAGGGCCGGAAATTCGTCGAAACGAGGGCGCGGCCGCCGGCCTGCGCGATCGCCCAACGCACGATGTCCAACGGCGACTGGGTGCGCAGCTGGGCATTCCATTGATTGACGGTTTCGTTTGAAAAGGCGGGCATGACGCCGAGATTGCTTGCGCCCAAGCCGCCACGCGTAAAGCCTAAAAGTCGTCATATCTACTAAAGAAGTCATGTTTGATCCCTTTCACCTCTCAAAATCCGCGAAGAATTCGTTGGCGTGATGACTGCTGACCACCGCGATATGCCTCATCCTTCCCTCTCTTTCCACCCGACGGGCACGGTCTATTTGGTCGGTGCCGGCCCCGGTGACCCCGAGTTGCTCACGCGCAAGGCCCTGCGTCTGTTGGGTGAAGCGGACGTGATCGTGCACGACTACCTCGTGGCCCCCGAGATCATGGCGTTGGCCCGTCCGGCGGCGGAGAAAGTATTTGTCGGCAAAAAAGGCGGCGGCTTCTGCTGCCCGCAACGCACCATCGAAAGCATCCTCATCCGTCTCGCCCGCGAGGGGAAAAACGTTGTCCGCCTCAAGGGCGGCGATCCGTTCGTGTTCGGCCGCGGGGGCGAGGAAGCCGAAGCGCTGGTCGACGCGGGCATCGCCTTCGAAGTCGTCCCCGGAGTGACCTCCGCGCTCGCGGCCGCCGCCTACGCGGGCGTTCCGCTCACGCACCGCGCCCACAGCTCGGCCGTCGTTTTCCTCACCGGTCACGAAGATCCCGCCAAACCCGACTCGGCCATCCGCTGGGAAGATTACGGCAAGCTCGGCGCAACGCTCTGCCTTTACATGGGCATGAAAAACTTGGAAACCATCACGCGCCGTCTCCAGGCCGGTGGCCTCGCCCGCGACACTCCGGCCCTCGTCGTGCAATCCGCCACCACCGGCGATCACCGCCAACTCCTCACGACCGTCGGCCGGGTCGCCCTTGAGTCCGAACAGGCCGGCTTCGGTGCGCCGGCCATCGTCGTGATCGGCGAAGTCGCCGCGCTCTCCAGCAAGCTCGCCTGGTTCGAGTCCGCCGTCGCCGCGAGCGGCGGCGAATGCCCCGCCACCCCATGACCGTCGCGCTCATCGATAACGGCTCACTTGAGCCCGCTGCGACCCGCAACCTCCGCGTCGTCGCCGCCGACCTGTCCGCGACCCTTGGCCTCCCCGTTCATCCCGTCTCGTGGAAACACAGCGACCGCATCCCGCCGGCCGCCCTCGACGGTGATCCCGCCGGCACGACCCTCGCACCTTTCGTCCGCGCCCAACTCGCCGCGGGGGAACGCCAGTTCATCTTCGCCCCGTTCTTCATCAGCGCCCAGGGCGCGATCGGCTCCGCGCTCCGCCGCGAGCTCGAAACGCTGCAACGCGAGCACGCCGCCACGCCGTTCGATTTTACGTTCACCACCGGGCTCGCCGACGCCGGCGTGATCGCCCACATCGTCGCGGCCCGCGTGCGCGAGACCATCGCGATCGCGTCGCTCGAACGCCCCCCCGTCCTCGTTATCGACCACGGCGGCCCCTCCCCCGCCTCCGCCGCCCTCCGCAACCGCCTCGCCGACGATACGCGCGCGATCCTCGGCGACGAAGTCTCCTCGGTCACCGCCGCGTCGATGGAAGGCGGCGACCACCCCCACAATCAACCGCTGCTCGCCGAAGCCCTCGCGGCGCTGGCCGCCCCATCCGCCTCGTCCGTTCCGACCGCCGCCGCCGCCAAATCCGCGGCCGACGTCGTCGTCGCGCTGCTCTTCCTGTCCCCCGGCCGCCACGCCGGACCCGGCGGCGACATCGCCGAGATTTGCGGCGCCGCCGAGGCCGCTGCGCCCACGCTCCGTTGCCACCTCACCGACCTCGTCGGCACCCACCCGCTCGCCGCCCCGGCACTCGCCGCAGCCTTGCGCGACACCCTTTCCCACCACCACGCTCCCACCCTCGCATGAGTTCCACGCCCGACACCGCCACTGTGCCCACCACTCCCGCCGCGAAGCCCCTCGCCAAAAACGAGGGCCTCAAGGCGGCCAGCAATTTCCTCCGCGGAAACATCCTCCGCGATCTCGCCGACCAGTCCACTGGCGGCATCACGGACGATACCGGCCAGCTCACGAAATTTCACGGCATCTATGCGCAGGACGACCGCGACCTCCGCAACCAACTCCGCCGCGAGGGCAAAGAGAAAGCCTTCAGCTTCATGGCCCGCATCCGCGTCCCCGGCGGCGTCTGCACGCCCGCCCAATGGGTCACCCTGGACGCGCTGGCCGACACCCACGCCAACGGCACGCTCAAGCTCACCACCCGCCAGGCCTTCCAGTTTCACGGCATCCTCAAGGGCAACCTCTGGTCCGCCATCAACGCCGTCAACCGCGCGCTGCTCGACACCCTCGCCGCCTGCGGCGATGTGAACCGCAACGTCATGTGCAACCCCAACCCGGAACAGTCCGAGTTGCACGCCGAGACCCTCCGCGTGACCAAGGCCATCGCCGACCACCTCCTTCCGCGCACCCGCGCCTACCACGAGATCTGGGTCGGCGGCGACACCCTCGTGGCCGGCGGCGAGCCCGAGTCCGAGCCGGTCTACGGCGAGACCTACCTCCCCCGGAAATTCAAAATCGTCGTCGCCGTGCCACCGAGCAACGACGTCGACATCTACGCCCACGACCTCGGCTTCATCGCCATCGCCGACGCCTCGGGCAAAAAACTCCTCGGTTTCAACATCACGGTCGGCGGCGGCCTCGGCATGTCCCACAACCAGGTCGAAACCTTCCCGCGCATCGCCGATGTCCTCGGCTTCTGCCGCGTCGACCAAGTCGTCGATGTCGCCGAAAAAATTCTCACCACCCAGCGCGATTTCGGCGATCGCACCGATCGCAAACACGCCCGCCTCAAATACACCATCGAAGACCGGGGCGTTGTTTGGTTCCGCGCGGAAGTCGAACGCCGCCTCGGCTACCAGCTCGGTTCGCCCCGCCCGTTCGCGTTCACCCACATGGGCGACCGCTACGGCTGGGTCGACGGCGAAAACGGCACCAGCCACTACACGCTCTTCCTCATGAGCGGCCGGATCAAGGACACCGCCGAACTCAAGCTCAAGACCGCCCTCCGCGAGATCGCCCTCGCCCACAAAGGCGACTTCCGCCTCACCGCGAACCAAAATCTCATCATCGCCAGCGTGCGCCCCGAGGAGCGCCCCGTCATCGACGCCCTCCTGCGCAAGCACAAGCTCGACCGCGCCAACGACGCCTCCGGGCTCGCGCTCAACGCCATGTCCTGCGTGGCCCTCCCGACCTGCGGCCTGGCCCTCGCCGAGAGCGAACGCTACCTCCCCGAACTCGTCGCCAATCTCGAAACCGAAATGGAAGCCGCCGGCCTCCGCCACGACGAAATCACGCTGCGCATCACCGGCTGCCCCAACGGCTGCGGCCGCCCCTACCTCGCCGAGATCGGTTTCGTCGGACGCGCGCCCGGGAAATACAACGTCTACCTCGGCGCCGCTTTCAACGGCTCGCGTCTCAACATCCTCTACAAGGCGAGTGTGGTCGAAACCGACATCGTCGCCCTTCTCGGCCCGATCATCCGCCGCTATGCGCTTGAGCGCACCAAAGGCGAGCGCTTCGGCGACTTCGTCATCCGCACCGGCTATGTGAAAGCCACCGGCACGCCGGCCGACTTTCACGACAAGGCGGAAAAGCCCGCGCCTGTCGCCCCCGTCTGAGGCGGCGCGCGTTGAACCCAACGCGTCTCCCAAGTCCAAAAAAGAGGGCGGACCGCCTACCCCTAAGCGGTCCGCCCATTGCTTTCTTACTTACCCCAATTCTCCCCCGCTAAGCGGAGGAGAAAATTGAACTGCCACTAGGTAAGCATAGATCGGCCAAGGTTCCCACCGCTGCAGTCTTTTTTTCGAAAATCCGGTATTGGGGCGTTTCGCCCGGACTCCGCCCCCACCGGGGCCCCTACCGCGCCCCCGGCGCAAAACCACCCAGGGCATCCGCTTCCGGCGGCTTCTTCTTTGGCCGCGGCTCTACCCACAACCGCAAGATCAGCTCCGCCAAATTCTTCATGCTCGTCCGTTTCAAGCCTTCGTGGCGCACCGCCTCCTTGAAGGGCGCCGCGACCGCACTCCGTTCCTCGTAATAGCGCCACAATTCGCCGTCGAGCCGCGCCGCCGCGACATGGTCGTCCGCCGACGATTTGGCGAAAGCACGAACTTTCTCCTGCCAAAACTGTCTCTCGTCGCGATGACTCTGCCAGTAATCAAACACCCGCTGCTCGCAGCGATTGAGGCTCATGCCGCCAACGTGCGAGCCGCTTCGCGATTAACAACTGCAAAACCCGCCGCCACCCCGGCGTTGCAATCAAACTCCTCCCGTCACTAACCTCCCCCGTCCGCCAACTCATCCCTTCCCGCTATGTGGCAAAAATTCAAAGAACAACTTCCCGCCGTCGCCCTCACCGCGCTGCTCGTCATCGCTGGGGCCTTCTGGGTCCACCAACAGACCGTCGCCGAATTGAGCGACAAACAGCGCTCCCAACTCATTCCGCTCCGCGAGCAAAATGACGCGCTCAAAGCCGCCTCGGAAGAAAACCGCCGGCAAATCGACGCCACCAATAAGCTCCTCCGCGACGCGATTTCCAAGCGCGAGGCCGACATGTTCCGCACGGACGAGGAAATCCAAAAGCTCAATGTCGAGCGCATGGACGCCCTCGCCGATGCCATCGCCAAGAAAGTCCAGCCCTACAACCCGCTCCCGAAATCGCCCGAGGAGGCCGAGAAGATGCAGAACGAGCAGGTCGACAAGGTGTCCTCGCGCATGGCCGACAAAATCCAGCCGATCCTCGCCGAAATGTCGAAGGACCAGAATCTCACCCGCGAATCCATCGAGAAATACAGCAACCGCATCTCCGATCAGGTCGGCACCGTGCTCACCGCCGAGCTCGCCAAGAACCAGCAGCTCCAAAACAACATCGCGAGCACCCAGACCGTCGCGCAGGACTCGCTCAAGCTCTCCCACGAAATCACCGCGCTCTATCTCAGCTCGTTCAAGGACCAGGGCCTCATCACCCGCCTCCTCACCTTGCCCGCCGCCGTCGTCAAAGACGCCGCCAGCCTCAGCATCGTGAACAGCAGCGAGCGCAAGAAACGCGAAGAGGAACTCGTCGCCAAGATGGCCGCCCTCGACAAGCGTCTCGCCGAAATCCAGGCCCAAGCGCCGAAGAAATAAGCGCCTCGCGGCCCACCCGCTGCTCTCCCCAGCCACGCCGCACCGGCGTGGCTTTTTCTTTTCCCCGCCTCCCCCTTCCTCCGCCCCGCATGCCCCTCCTCTCCTCCGCCCGCCCCATCGCCCCGTTGGCCGTCGCCCTCGCCGCCCTCCTCGCCCTGCTCGGCTCCGGCTGCACCCAACGCGACACCGCCGTCGAATCCGGCAACCGCGACCAGGTGATCCACATCGGCAACCTCACCGAACCCACGGATCTCGACCCGCACGTGATCAGCTCCCAGCAAGACTCGCACATCACGATGGCGCTCTTCGAGGGCCTCGCCCAATACGACCCCACGGACTCCACCCCCGTGCCCGCCGTGGCCGAGCGCTGGGAAAACTCGGCCGACGGGCTCACGTGGACCTTTCACCTCCGGACCAACGCCCGGTGGTCCAACGGGGATCCCGTCACCGCCCACGATTTCGTTTTCGCCTACCGGCGCATTCTCACCCCGAGTCTCGCCGCCGAATACGCCTCCCTGCTCTACGTCCTGAAAAACGGCCAGCCGCTCAACGCCGGCAAGCTCACCGACTTCACCCAACTCGGCGCCCGCGCCACGACCGACCACACCTTGGTGCTCTCCACCGAATATCCCGTGCCCTACCTCCCGACGATGATCTGCCACGCCGCGTGGTATCCGCTGCATCGGCCGACCCTCGAAAAACACCGCGGCCTCACCCAACGCGGTTCCGCCTGGACCCGCCCCGGCAACTTCGTCGGCAACGGCTACTTCGTCCTCGCCGAGTGGAAGCCCCACCAGTTCATCCGTGTCACCAAGAGCCCGACCTACTGGGACCGTGACGCCGTCAAACTCAGTGCCGCCGTCTTCTACCCGATCGAGAGCGAGGACGCCGAGGAGCGCTCGTTTCGCGCCGGGCAGTTGCATACCACGTCCACGTTGCCGATCTCGAAAATCGCGATCTACCGGCAGGAAAAATCCCCGTTCTTCAACCCGCACGTTTACCTCGGCACGTTCTTCCTCCGTTTCAACGTCGAGAAAAAACCCCTGAACGACCCCCGCGTCCGCCGCGCCCTCTCGCTCGCCATCGACCGCGAGCGCTTTGTCCGCGACGTGCTCCGCGGCGGCCAGATGCCCGCCGGCCACCTCACGCCGCCCAATACCGCCGGATTCAACGCCCGTCCGAAGATCGCCCACGACCTGCCCACCGC
>CAJAYO010000018.1 GCA_903948415.1 uncultured Opitutia bacterium
CGAACTGGATTGGCTGCGGGCCAACCAGGATTTCGTTTGGTTTGCCGCCTTGCTCGGCTGGAGTTTTGCCCTGGTGCTCTGGCGCTGGAACTCACCGCGCGGCCGCGAGATCGCCTGGCTGCCCTGGGCCGCCGCCGCCGGCGTGGTCGGCGCCACCGCTCAATTCGGTCTCTACAATCCGCCTTTCGGCTTTTTCTTCGCCCGCCTCGTCCCGGGCACGACCTCCACCTACGCGCCCGCGTGGATCGAGCCCAACGCGGCCGGCGTCCACCTCCTCGTCGCGACGACCGCCCTCCTGTGCACCGCGTGGTGCTGGCAACTGATCGACGTTCGCCGCCGGTCCACCCTGCGCTGGTTCACGCCCTTTCCGCCGCTCGCCGTGGCCGGCCTCTACCCTATGTACCCGCTCGTCGGCGCCAGCGTGCTGGCCGTCGGCGCGGTCGCCCTCGCCGCCGTGCTCGGGCGCCGTTCGGGCACCCCGCCCCCGGCGCGATGGGCCATTGCGGCGGTCGGATTGGCGCCCTGGTTTTCAACTTATGGCCCGCTCGCCGCCGCGACCGACAGCCTCCACCGTTCGGGCCCCCCGACCCCCCTGGGCTTGCTGGCCGCCTTCTGGCAGGTCGGTGCCGCCCTTCTGACCCTCCTCGTCCTCCTCCGGCGGCGCGCGGACGCCGGTGGCCCGGCCGAGCCGCTCGGGCGGCCGAACGAGGCCCGGCCCTACCTGCTGGCGGCCGCGGTCTGGTGCATCGTCGGACTGGCGTTCAGCCTGCGCAGCGCCTCGGACCAACGCGAGGAACTGCTGCAAAACCGGCTGCGCCGCGCCGCCGCGTCCGCCAAGGCGATTGAACCCGCCCTGCTGGCTCCGCTCGCCGCGGCGGAATTCCACCTGCCCTCGCCCTCGGCCACTCCGGCCTCCGCCCGGCCGACCACCGCCCTCGTCGCCGGCCTCCCCAACGGACCGGCCGATGCGCTCGTGCGCGAACTCGCCCGCATCGTCCGCACGACGCCCTATCTCCCGGTGGCCCGCCTCGTGGTCCTGCGCGACGGCTGGCTGGTCGCCGCCGCCTCCAATCGGCCGGCCGGCCCCCCGGGCACCGTGGAGTTGCTCCGCCCCGCCACCGCGGCGGATCGCGCTCACGCGGAGGCCGGCGCCTCGCACGTCGAATCCGCCGCCGTGCCGGATTTTGACCGCCCTTTTTACTGCCGCAGTGCCCTCATCGGGGCCGACGGCCGGCTGTTCGCCTGGCTCGAATTCACCCAGACCGAATCCTACATGAGCAGCCTGCGCCGTTTCCGCGCCGCCCCGCTGTTGATCACGGCCCTCGGGCTGACGTTGATCGCCGGGGCCTTCCTCCAGCGCCGCCAGAGTCGCGCGCACGAGGCCGCGCTCCGCGCCGCCGCCGTCGCCACCGAGGCCAACCGCCTCAAGGCCGAATTTCTCGCCAAAGTCAGCCACGAGTTGCGCACCCCGTTGCAAGGCCTGCTCAGTCACGCCGAGCTTCTGGAAAACGAGGTCGTCCCCGCCGGCGGCCGCACCCGCGTCGCGACCCTCCGCCAGATTGGCCATTCCATGCTGCGCCTCGTGAACGATCTGATCGACCTCAGCGCCCTGGAGGCAGGCGGGTTTCGTTTCGTTGAAAAACCGACCGCCGTATCCACCGTCCTGCACGACACGATCGAAAGCCTGCGCCCGCTTGCCACCGCCAAAGGCCTGTCCCTCTCCTGCACGGTCGCCCCGGATTTCCCCCCGTGGCTGATGGTCGACGGCGAGCGCTTCCGCCAGGTCTTGCTCAATCTCGCCGGCAACGCCGTCAAGTTCACGGACTCCGGCCATGTCGCGGTCTCCCTCGCCGCGCACACCGCCGACCCCGCCGACGGCTGCCTGCTCGAACTGGCCGTGCGCGACACCGGTCCCGGCATCGCGCCCCCCGATCAGGCGCGGCTGTTCCAACCGTTCTCCCGCCTCGATCTCACCGCCCCAAAAGAAGGCTCCGGGCTGGGCCTCGCCCTCGCCGCCGGCCTCTGCCGCCAAGCCGGCGGTGCACTCTCCCTCGAAAGCGACGGTCGGACCGGCGCCCTGTTCCGCGCCACGTTCCGCACGCGACTCGCCGCGCCGCCGCCCCCCGCACAGGCCGGCTCGGCCCCGCCGCGCTCCTTGCAGGGCCAACGCCTGCTCCTCGTCGACGACAACGCCCTCGTGCGCGATCTCTTCGCGGCCGGGCTCTCCCGCCTCGGCGCCTCCTGCGTGCTCGCCGCCGACGGGGAGGAGGCGATCGAGCGCGCCCAAACCGGCCATTTCGCCGCCGTGGTGCTCGATCTCTCGATGCCCCGCCTCGACGGCCTCGCGGTCACCCGCCGCCTGCGCGCCGCCGGCCTCACCGCGCGCATCGTCGGCGTCAGCGCCCACGCTTCGGCGGCCGACCGCACGATCGCACTGGCCGCCGGCATGGACGCTTTTCTCAGCAAGCCCGTCGAACTCGCCGACCTCGCGGCCGCCCTGGCCCCGGCCGCCGCCGCCCCGCCCACCCAACCGTTCGACGACGCACGCCTGCTCGCCCTCCTCACCGCGCGCTTCCGCGCCTCGGTCCCCGACGATGTCGCGCGGCTGCGCGCCGCCTGGCAGGCGCGCAATTGGCCCTCGCTCCGCTTCCACGCCCATTACCTGCGCAGCAGCGCCGGGGCGATCGGCGACCTGCGCCTCTACGACCTCTGCGGCGGACTCGAACACGCCGCCGAAGCCCACGATGCCGGCGCCGCCCAATCCGCCTGGGCCGACTGCGAAGCCGCCCTCGCCCCCTGGCTGACCTGACCGCCCTCGCTCCGCCCCGCCGGCGGGCGGCGCCGGGGCCGCGCGCTACCGCTTCTTGTCCGTCAATTCGTCATACGCCACCGCGAGATTTGCGCTCAGGCGGTTCGGCAGCGGCGCGTGAAAATCGTCGAACCCCGGCAGATTCTCCAGCGCCATGATTTTTTCCTTCGCGTCGCCGGCGGCGATTTTCTTCGCGGTATAGTCGAGCAGGCCGCTCAGGTAATCGCGCAACACCAGCAAATCCCCGCGCGTGCCCGTGGGCCCGAACTTCGCCTGGCCGTGGCCGAAAATATAGATCGCATCGGCCGGATAATTTTTCGCCGCCTCCTCCAGCACCGCGATCCAGCCCTTGATCCGCCCGCCCGAGATCCGGTCGATCACCGGATACATCCGGTTGAACATCAGGTCGCCCATGTGCACCACGTTCGCCTTTTCAAACAGCACGATCACGTCCCCGCTCGTATGCGCCGCGCCGTGGTATTGCGCCAGCACCACCTCGCCGCCGATCTCCCGGCGCCACACTTCCGGGAACGTCGTGTCGGCGTAGACCTGCTTGTCGACCGTGTTCGCCTTCTCGGCCGCGGCGAACTGCAGCTTCGGCACATTCGCCTGCGCCACGATCGTCTTCGCGATCGGCTTGAGCACGGAATTGCCGCCGGTGTGGTCGCCGTGGTGGTGCGTGTTGATCACCACGTCGAACATCCGCTGGCCGCGCCCGGGCACCCCCATCGCAAACGTCGCCGCCGTATCCGGAAACTGCGTGTCCACCGCCACCAGCGCCTCCCGGCTCGCGAGCCACCCGATGCTGCCGCCCCGCCCGGTGAAAATCCCCACGTCGCGCCGCAACGCCTTGAACTCCGTCACCGTCGGCGCGGGCGCCATCGCCGGCCGCGGGGCGGCTCCGGGGGCGGCCGCTTTGGCGGGCGCCTGGGCCGCCCAGGTCCCGCGGGCCATCAGGCCGGCCGAAGCGAACAACGAGGAGCGAACAAGAAAATCGCGGCGGTTCATCCCGTCCTTGAACCATGAACCGCGCCCGATGAACACCACGAAAAAATCCTGTAACCATCCTCCCCCGGTCGGGTTCTCCCCGGCACCACCCACCATGTCCCGCTGCCGCCGTGATCGCCGCCGATCCAGAAATCCGTGTTCATCCCCGTCCCCCCGTGGTTGAAACCTGTCGCACCCGCGCCGCCCTCCCTGTGGACACCGCCCCCGAACCCCGCTCCGACCACGCTCTCATGCTCGCCGTCCGCGACGGCGAACTCGACGCGCTCGGCGAACTCTTCGAGCGCCACCACGGCCCCCTCTTCGGTTTTCTCCTCAAACACACCGGCCAGCGCACCGCCGCCGAGGACATCGCGCAGACCGTCTTCCAGCGGATGCTCAAATACCGCCACACCTACCGTGACGAGGGCCGTTTCGCCGCGTGGATGTATCACCTCGCCCGCCGCTGCGCCGCCGACCACTTCCGCAAAGCCAACGCCGCGCCCCACGCCACCGACCCCGCCGACCTGCAGGACCACGCCGACGATGCGCCCGACGCCGGCGCCCGCGCCGCCGTCCGCGACGACCACGCCCTCCTCCACACCGCGCTCGCCCGCCTCGACCGCGACGACCGCGAGGTCCTCCTCCTCGCGCGTTTCCAGGAGCTCTCTTTCGCCGAAATTTCCGGCATCCTCGAATGCTCCGTGGGCGCCGCGAAAGTCCGCGCCCACCGCGCCCTCCACGCGCTGCGCACCGTGTATTTCAAACTCCAACACACCCGCTCCGCCTAAGCCGCCGGCCCCTTCCCTCACCCCGGCTCTTCGCTCCCCGCCTCGACCTCGTTCCGCCATGAATTGCCCCACTGCCCGCGCCCTTTTCCCCGACCTCCTCGACGCCCGCACCCCCGCCGGCGCCCACGCGGACGCCCGCGCCCACCTCGCCTCGTGCCCGGAATGCCAGCGCGAGTTCTCCGCGCTCAGCCAAACCCTCGCCGCGCTCGACGCCCTGCCCACCCCTGCGCCCACCCCGCGGCTCCGGACCAATTTCTACGCGATGCTGGAGGAGGAAAAGCATTCCGCCGCCAGCGTCCGCAGCCCCGCCCCCCCGCTACCCGGCACCCGCACCGCCGCGCGCTTCGCCTGGCTTCTCTCGCCGCTCGCCGCCTGCGCGCTCGTCGCCCTCGGCTTTCTCGCCGGCGCCCGCACCGCCCCGACCGCGTCGCCCGCCGGCGAAGACGCCACCGCACGCAAGTTCGCCCAGCTGGAGAAACAGCTCGGCGACATGAAAAAACTCATGGCGATCTCCATCATCCAACAGCAGCAGGCCAGCCCGACCAACGAACGCCTCCAGGAAGTCCTCGTCGCCGCCCGCACCGAAAACGCGTCCGAAAAGGTCCTCAACGATCTCCTCGCCGCCCTCGCCTTCGACCCCAGCGCCAATGTCCGCCTCCGCGCCCTCGAAGCGCTTTACCCTCACGCCGACCACCAGGCCGTGCGCGCGGGCATCCTCGCCACCCTCCCGCGCGAGCAAAACCCGCTCGTCCAACTCGAGATGATCGACTTCGTCGCCTCCGCGCACGATCGCGCCGCCGCCCCGGCTCTCGAAAAGATCGCCCAGAACGCCGCCTTCGACCGCAGCGTCCGCGACGCCGCCCGCCGCGCCCTCGCCCAACTCTGAAACCACTTTCCCCACCCACCCCGCCGCGACCTCCGCGCGCCTCCACCCGTCCCGTTCAACCCTCCCGCCCAAATCTCATGAAGTCCCGCCTCTCCCCCTCCTTCCTCGTGGCCACCCTGCTCACGATGCTCCTCCTCTCGGCCGCCCGCGGCGCCGAGGACACCACCACGATCCAGTTCTCCGATCCCGCGAAGCCCGGCACGATCAAGGTTTCCCTCGCGCGCGGCAGCCTCCGCGTCAGAGGCGCCGAGGTCGCCGAGATCACCGTCAAATCCGACGCGAAACCCGTCACGTCCAAAGCCGTGCGCAAAGACGGCCTCCGCGTCCTCACCGCCGCCTCCCGTTTCGCCCTCTCGGAAAAGGACAACATCGTCACCCTCGACGCCGCCAGCGACGGCCCCCACGGCGGCGGCAGCGATTTCACCCTCACGACCCCGCGCAACACCACCCTCGTCGTCACCAACGCCTGGGGCGGCGACATCCACTGCTCCAACCTCGGCGGCGACATCGAGGTCCGCAGCATGAACGGCTCGATCCGCCTCGAAGACGTCTCCGGCGGCGTCGTCGTCGAAACCATGAACGGCGAGATCAACGCCAGCATCCGCGAACTCCACGACCACAAACCCCTCAGTTTCCAATCCACCAACGGCGAGGTCGTCATCCGCCTCCCCGCCGACGCCAAGGCCAACGTCCGCCTCCGCACGCAAAACGGCTCCGTCCTCACCGATTTCGACGATGCCGCCCTCGTCACCAAGACCGAATCCACCCCGCGCACCTCCTCGCGCCGCACGACGCGCCCGGCCAAGGCTGCGCCCACCGCACCCGCCGCCCCGGCCCCACCCGAAGAGCCCCGCCCCGCCACCGCGCCCACCGCCCCCAAGGCCCCCGCCCCGCCGAAGACCGGCCTCGACGATGCGGACAAAGAGGAAATCCGCGTGGCCGTCCGCGACAGCGTTCGCGCCGGAGCTGAAGTCGCCCGCGAGGCCATGGTCATCGCCCGCGACGCCCTCAAAGCCGCCCACGACGGCATGGCCGACGCCGGCCTCTCCCTCCGTCTGCCCACCCTCTCCATCCCCACCATCACCGGCGGCAAACTCGTCACCGGCACCCTCAACGGCGGCGGCCCCGAAATCAGCGTCGCCACCATGAACGGCGACGTGACGCTCCGGCAGCTTGAGAAAAAGTAGGCGGCCTTCCCCGGCGCGGGCGGAGCCAACCGGCCCCGCCTGGTTCGTCGGCGCAACTCCCCGGCGCTCCCGGTTTCACCCGGAACAACACCCCCGACGGCGCCCCGCGGAATCGGTGATTGCCCCCCGCCCGACCGCCGACCGGGGCAGCCAGAAGAGGCCAACCAGCGTGTTCCCTTTTCCCCGAAACACTCTACTTTCTCCCGTTTCGCCGAGACCGACCACCACCACGCCATGCTGCCCGCTGTCATTGTCCTCCTCCTTTTAACCGCCCTCGTGGCCGCGGATTCCGTCGCGTCCGGCCCCGACGAAAAGTGAGGCGATCCTTGATTTGGCGAGGACGGGAGTCCGGCCCTGGCGCCGTCCCGGCAGCCCGCGCGGCCCGCCCCGCGGGTGCGGCCACCCCCAAAAAGCAGGGGCGCCCCCGTAAACGGGAACGCCCCTGGTGATTTCCTGGTTTTTTTCTAACGTCCGCTTCAGCGGGTCCCGGCCAGCGAATCGTCCACAATGCGGATCGGCAGCGACACTTTGGTCGCCACCGCCACACCGTGGCTCATCGCCGGCGAGAACCGCCACTGTTTCACCGCCTCCGTGACCGCCGCCGCCAACGTGACGTCCGTGTTGGACTTCACGCTGAAATTGGCGGGTTTGCCCGTCACATCCACGATGAACTCGAGCTGCACGGTGCTCCCGGCGTAGTCCGGACTGACGCTGGGTGCAACCACAGCGACGGGCACGGGAACTCCGGGATCCTTGCGGCACGAGTCGAGATAGGTCTGCTCGTCCGTCTTCGCCGAGGCGGAGACGGAGCTGAGCGCGACCAGACTGAACAGGACGGCGAGTTGATTGACTGCTTTCATGGTATTAAACTCCGCGGATAAGGCGGAGAGTTTGGTTTTCTTCGTAACAACGGTCGGGTTGAACGCCTCCGCATCCACGGCGCGATGAAACGCCGCGGACCCTCGGGCGGTTTCGACGGTCCGACGCTCGCGCGCCGGGCCGCCAAAGGCTGGGTCTTGGGGAACCGGAAAACCGCGGTCCGCGTGAAACTCGCCCCACGCGGCACCGCAATCGACAGCGTCCGCCCCACAACGCTGCAGGGTCGGACGAAATTCAAAGAACGTTCGAGGTTCTAAGAAAGCGATCGCAGAGAGCAGCCCCCGTGCCACGCCGTCAACCGGCATCCGGCCCCGACACCGAGACGTAACCCCGCTGGAATCGCGCCACCGCTTTCCTCAAACCGCGCCTTGCACGCGGCGCCGTCCTCGTGTCCCTTCCACGCCTCACTTTCCGCATGTCTGTCTCCGCCCATTCGCCCTCACCCCCACCCGTCTCCGCGTTTCGCCGCGCCACGACCGCTCTCAGCCAATGGATCGACTCCGACTACTGCCCGGACGGCGCCGACAAGATGCGCGCCGAGCCCGATAAGGTCGACTGGGTCCGCGTCATGCCCTTCGTCTTCCTCCACGCCGGCTGCCTCGCGGCGTTTTGGGTCGGCGTCAGCCCCTTCGCCATCGGGACCGCCATCGCCCTCTACTTCATCCGGATGTTCGCCGTGACCGGGGTCCACCACCGCTACTTCTCCCACAAAACCTACAGCACCTCGCGCCTCGGCCAGTTCCTGCTCGCCCTCTTCGCCGGCACCACGGTCCAACGCGGCTCCCTCTGGTGGGCCTACCATCACCGCCATCACCACCTCCACTCCGACGATCCTGAGGACGCCCACTCCCCGCACGTCCACGGCTTCTGGTGGTCGCACATCGGCTGGATCACGAGCCGCCGCAACTTCCCGACGGATTACTCCAAGATCAAGGACCTCGCGAAATTCCCCGAGCTCGTCTGGCTCAACCGCTTTGACCTCGTCGTACCGGTGCTCTTCGCGCTCTCCCTCTTCGGCGGCGGCTGGCTCCTCGAACTCTACGCCCCGGCCCTCGGCACCACCCGCTGGCAGATGCTGGTCTGGGGCTTCTTCATCAGCACCACCGTCCTCTTCCACGGCACCGGTTGCATCAACTCCATGGCCCACCTCATGGGCAAGCGCCGCTTCAAAACCGACGACGATTCGCGCAACAGCGCCATCCTCGCCTTCATCACGCTCGGCGAGGGCTGGCACAACAACCACCACCGCTATCAGAGCAGCACGCGCAACGGCTTCTATTGGTGGGAAATCGATCCGACCTACTACGGCCTGAAAATCCTCTCCTACACCGGATTCATCTGGGGCCTCAAACCCGTCCCCCAATCCGTCCTCGACGAAGGCACCCGCGCCGAACACGTCGCTTCCGTCGCCGCCGCCCAACGCGCCGCGCTCGCCCATCCCGAGTTCGCCTCGCTCAAAAAAGTCGTCCCCGCCGCCGCCGCCTTCGCCGTCGCGACCGCCGCCGCCGCCCAGACCACCGTCCCCTCAAAAACCGACGGTCCCGCCATCCACCGCGACGTGACCGAGGAAACCCACCCCATCCCGAAAAAAAATCCGCCGCCGGCCTCCGGCGAAAAACCCTAACCGCGCTTCGCTGTCGTCGCAACGGGCCGGTCTCTCCGACCGGCCCTTTTTTATTCGTCCGCCCGCGCACCCCGGACGTAAGCACCCTGCCACCCTCGTCCCGTCCCGCCGTCTCTCCTTTTCCCGGCCTCCCTCTTTTTCGCCTCATGTCCTCTCTCGCCATCATCGGCACCGGTATCGCCGGACTCGGCTGCGCCCATTTTCTCCAGCGGCACTTCGACCTCACGCTCTTCGAGCAAAACGACTACGCCGGCGGCCACACCAACACCGTCACCGCCGCCGAACCCGGCACCGGGCGCCCCGTCCCCATCGACACCGGCTTCATGGTGTTCAACCAGGTAACCTATCCGCACCTCACGCGCCTCTTCACCCAGCTCGCCGTCCCGATCAAAAAAACCGACATGTCGTTCAGCGTGCGTCACGCCGACACCGGACTCGAATTCGCCGGCTCGTCGCTCAACCACCTCTTCGCCCAGCGCCGCAATCTCTTCCGGCCGCGTTTCTACCGGATGCTCGCCGCGATCAACCGGTTCAACACCGAAGCCGTCGCCGCCCTCGACGACCCCGCCACCCAAAACGAAACCCTCGGCGACTACGTGAAACGCCGCGCCTACGGCGACGATTTTTTCCAGCTCTACCTCGTGCCCATGAGTTCCGCCGTCTGGAGCACCCCGCCCGACCAGATGCTCGCCTTTCCCGCCACGTCGCTCCTCCGTTTTTTCCACAACCACGGCTTCCTCGGTCTCTCCACCCAACACCAATGGTGGACCGTCGACGGCGGCGCCAAAACCTACGTCGAAAAAATCACGGTCCCCTTCCAGGACCGCCTCCACCTCCGCCAAGCCGCCACCCGCATCGTCCGCACCCCCCGGGGCGTCACGGTCATGACCTCCACCGGCGCAGCGCAGAATTTCGACCACGTCATCCTCGCCTGCCACGGCGACCAAGCCCTCCGCCTCCTCGTCAACCCCACGCCCGACGAATCGCGCCTCCTCGCCGAATTCCACTACCAGCCCAACGTCGCGACGCTCCACACCGACGCCTCCGTCATGCCGCGCACCAAACTCGCCTGGTCCGCTTGGAACTACGAAATCGCCCGCGGCAGCGGGGGGAGTGTCCCGGGCTCACCGCCCCGTGACGAGGCCTCCGCGCCCGTCTCCACCGCGACCCACTATTGGATGAACAAACTCCAGGGCGTCTCCGACCGCCAAAACTACTTCGTGACGATCAACCGGCCCGAGTCCATCGCCCCGCAGCACGTCCTCCGCCGCATCCACTACGAACATCCGCTCTTCAGCCTGGGCGCCGTCCGGGCCCAGGCCGAAATTCCCGCGCTCAACCAACACGCCCGCGGCACCACCCACACCTATTTCGCCGGGGCCTGGCAGCGCTACGGCTTTCACGAAGACGGTCTCCTCAGCGCCGTTCGCCTCAGCGAACAACTCCTCGGCCGCGATCCGTGGGCCGCATAGCCCGCCCACCGCCCCGCCCCGCCGTCTCGGTCGCCACCCGTCCGGCCGCTCCGGCCCCGTGTGCACCCTTTCTGCCGCGAGCTTGCTCCGGGCCCGCCAACCTGAGTTGCTTGTCGCGATGTCCGTCCGCCCCGAATCCGAACGCCGCGCGCCCCCCGGATGGCCCGCGCCGCGCGCCCGCCACGCCGCTCCCCCGCGTGGCTCTCCGGCATCCACCCCGCCGCCCCGAACGTAGCACCCAGTTCGCCCGCCCTTTTCCGGCCCAATGAACTCCTGTCTCTACGAATGCTCCGTCCTGCACGCGCGATTTTCGCCGCGGCAGCACCGCTTTCTCTACCGGATCTTCCTTTTCGCCATCGACCTCGACGAACTCGAGACCCTCCACCGCCGCCTCCGCCTCTTTTCGTTCAATCGCGCCAACCTCTACAGCTTCCGCGACGCCGATTTCCTGCCCACCGGCGAACCGGTCCACAACGCCCCCGCCCCCGCCGCCCCCACCCCGCCCCGCCCGTCCTCCCTCAAAGCCCGCGTCGTTGCCCACCTCGCCACCCGCGGGACCGACCTCACCGGCGGCCGCGTCGTCCTCGTCACCCTCCCGCGCGTCTTCGGCTACCTTTTCAACCCCGTTTCATTTTATTTCTGCTACGACCGCGCCGGCACCCCCGTCGCGGCCCTCGCCGAGGTGACCAACACCTTCAAGGAAATGAAACCCTACTTACTCGGCCCCGCGACGCGCACCCCCGCGCCCCTCTCGCCCGCGCCTTCACCCTCCGACTTGCCGCCGTCAGCGGGCGAAGGTCGCCCCGGAGGCGCGACCTTCGCCCTCCGCACCCCCAAGCACTTTTACGTCTCCCCCTTTTCCGACGTCGACGTCGCCTTCGATTTCACCCTCCGCACCCCCGCCGAAAATCTCTCGATCCAGATCGACGACTACGTCGGCGCCGAGCGCACGCTCACCAGCACGCTCACCGGCCCGCGGCGCGCGCTCACCGGCGCCCGGTTGGCGTGGTTCACGCTGAAGTATCCCCTCCTCACCCTCCGCATCATCGGCCTCATCCACGGCCACGCCTTCGTTCTCTGGTTGAAACGCGTGCCCTGGTTCGCCAAATCCGCCCGCGCCGCCGACCAACGCGCCCTCTACCGCCCCCACTCCTCCATCGCCCGTTCCGCCGTTCCCGCCCTCTCCCCGCCTCACCCATCCGACGCCGTATGAGTTCCGAGCCCTCCTCCCCGTCCACCGCGAGCACCCCCGCCGATTTCGCCGGGCGCGCCAAACCCGGTTTCTACCGCGCCGCCCTCCTCCGCGCCTTTGCCGGCATGACCCGCGGCCACCTCCGGATGGAGCTCCCCGACGGCATCACGCACGAAATCGGCTCCCACCCCGACGCCCTCGCCCGCACGCTGCCCCTCGGACTCCCCGCCGCCGCCCATATCCGCGTGAAGCGCGACGCCTTCTTCAAAAAATGCGTGCTCTCCGGCGACATCGGTTTCGCCGAGTCCTACATCGACGGCGATTGGGAGACGCCCAACCTCGCCGCCGTCATCGCCTGGTTTCTCCTCAACGTTGACGCCGCCCCCACCCTCTCCGGCTCGGCCAAAAAACACGCCCAGTCGCTCGTCCTCAATCTCCTCCGCCACACCAACCGCCTCGGCCACCTCCTGCGCCCCAACACCCGCGCGACCGCCCGCCGCAACATCTCCGAGCACTACGATCTGTCCAACGACTTCTTCGCGCTCTTCCTCGACCCGTCGATGATGTATTCCGCCGCGAAATGGCCCGCCGGTTCGCCGCAACTCTCCCTCGAAGACGCCCAGCGCGAGAAAAACGACGCCCTCTGCCGCGCCCTCCGCCTCGTCCCCACCGACCACGTCCTCGAGATCGGCACCGGCTGGGGCGGCTGGTCCCTCCACGCCGCCCAAACCTACGGCTGCCGCGTCACCACCGTCACCATTTCCCAACAGCAATACGACCTCGCCCGCTCCCGCATCGCCGCCGCCGGCCTCGCCGACCGCGTCGAGGTCCAGCTCCGCGACTACCGCGACCTCACCGGCACCTACGACAAGGTCGTCTCCATCGAGATGATGGAGGCGATCGGCCACCGCTTCCTCCCCGAGTTCACCGCCGTGCTCGACCGCGTCCTCAAGCCCGACGGCCTCCTCGCCCTCCAGTTCATCACGTGTCCGGATTCCCGTTACGACGAATTCCGGCGCGGCGTCGACTTCATCCAGAAACACATCTTCCCCGGCTCGCTCCTCCTCTCCCTCAACCGCGTCAACGACCTCCTCGCCCGCACCGGCGGCTTCGTCCTCCACCACGTCGACGACCTCGGCCACGACTACGCCCGCACCCTCCGTCTCTGGCACGACAACTTCAGCCACCGCACCGAGCAGATCCGCGCCCTCGGCTTCGACGACCGTTTCATGCGCAAATGGACCTACTACCTCGCCTACTGCGAATCCGCCTTTGCGATGCGCAACATCTCCGTCGTCCACACCCTCCACACCCGCGCCAACAACCTCTCGCTGTAGGACCCCGCTTGCGGGCGATTTCCTCACTTCCGCCATGATCCTCTTCCTCCGCGCCCTCTTCGTTGTCGTCTTCGTTTCCATGCTCGGGGTCAC
>CAJAYO010000019.1 GCA_903948415.1 uncultured Opitutia bacterium
CTCAGGAGCGAGGCCCCGGGCAGGCGAAGGTGCCGCGCTTCGCCGCGGCGGACGGGCAGCCCTCCCTCGAAGTGGTCGACGCCCGGTTTGGGGTCATCAACAACGCGAGCGGGGCGGTCATGGCGCTGGTGCTCCCGCCGGGCGGCGCGACCGCCGAGGCGGCGCAAGCCGTAGACCGGCGTTCGGGGCTTGGTCGTGACGGAGAAAAGACGGGCGAGACCTCCACCCGGCGAGGTTTCGGCGGCCGGAGCCTTGAAACCTGGCCGCATTTCCTGCGCACTGTGGCCCAGTCCTCCTCGTTATGTCTCCCGCCGCCAAACTTCCCGACTTTCCCGCGGACCGCGAACTGGTCCTGCGCCGTCTCCTCAATGCGCCCCGGGAAATGCTGTTTCGTTGCTGGACCGAGCCGGCGTTGCTGACGCAGTGGTTCACGCCGCCGCCGTTCCAAACCATCGCGGCCGAGACCGACGTTCGCGCAGGTGGCGCCAGCGTGATCACGATGCGCGGACCCGATGGGACGGAGTATCCGAATCGGGGCGTCTATCTCGAAGTTGTGCCAAACGAGCGGCTCGTGTTCACCGATGCGTTTACGCGCGCGTGGGAGCCGTCCGAAAAACCGTTCACGACGGTGATTCTCACGTTTGAAGACGCGGGTAATGGTCAGACCCACTATACGGCCCGAGTGCGGCATTGGAGCGTCGCCGATTGCGAGGCCCACGAAAAAATGGGATTCCACGCGGGGTGGGGCGTCGCCACCACTCAGCTCGAGGCGGTCGCCCAGACGCTCTGAGCGACCCGGAGAGGCCAAGGCCCCACCGTTGACAAATCATCCCTGCGATCTCCGTTCATCCCTGAATCCACCCATGCCCAATCCATTCGTTCATGTCGAACTCGCCACGACCAGCGTGCCTAAGGCCAAGGCCTTTTACGCAAAACTGTTTGACTGGAAGATGACGGATTTGCCCATGCCGAAGCCCGCCGGACCCTACACGGCGATTCAGGTCGGTGACGGCAGCGGCGGCGGCATGATGAAGCAGATGATACCGGGCGCAGGATCCGCGTGGCTGCCCTACGTGCTGGTGGACGATATCGACCGGGCGACGAAGAAAGCGAAAAAACTCGGCGCGACGATCAGCAAAGACGTGACAGCCGTCGAGGGGATGGGATGGCTCAGTATCATCATCGACCCGACAGGCGCAAGGTTGGGGCTCTGGGAACCTGAAGGCGATTGACCGCGGCGGGCGCGGCCGGTTTTCCGACGAAGCGCGGCCGACGCGAAGGGACGAGCGGCCCTCGAAAGCGAGGTCGTGCAACAGTCCGGTGAGGAACCACAGCTCGGGATCGGCCTGAAAGGTTTGGGCGTAGCCCTCCAAGGCGGTGGCGACCATCCTCGCAGGGTAACGCTGGTAGTCGTCGGCGACCTGGTGTTCGAGCAGGTGGCGGGCTTCGTCGCGGGTGGGCAGGGGCATGGGGAAAAAGGGTGCGGGTTGAGAGGTTGATTTGGATACACTGCGCGGTTGAGGACCGGCGTGGCGTCCGGCCATCGGCAGGGAGCCAAGACGCGCGGGGTCCGCTGCGGTGCGGATCGGTCCGGTGGGGTGGCGGCGGTTGAGTCGCTAGGGCGACCCCTTGCGCGACGTCCCCGGCGAAGAGTTCTGCATCAATTTTTGCTGGGCTTGGGCCTGCTTCTGGTCGGCGCGGGCCTGCTCCCGGGCCAAGCGGTCTCTTTCCTTCTGCGAAAGTTCGGTGTCCGGGGTGGCGCAGCCGGCGAGGAAAATCCCCGCGAGGACGGTTTTCAGGACGATCCAAGGTGCTCTCATGGGAATCTTCGAACTGCCAGGATGCTCCCAGGCGTCAGCGGGGAACCGGCGAACCGCGCCGCGCGGGAGCTGGCCGTCACCGGGCGGGGAGGTCTTCCGATCGACTTCGGGGACGCCGGGGAGCAACGAAGCACGATTTTTTTGACGGTGAGCTTGGCGTTGACGGCCGTGACGCTACGCTCTGCGAAACTTTGCCGCCTCGCTGCACGGTCCCCTTTCTTGTCCCTTCCCATGACGATCACGCGCGCCAATGCCACTGCCACGAAACGCGGTCCGGCCGACTATTTTACCGGCACCGTTTGGCTCGATGAGCTCACGGTTGCACCGTTTGCGTCCGACGTGCGGGCGGTCCGGGTCACCTTCGCGCCCGGGGCGCGCACGGCTTGGCACACCCACCCGCACGGGCAGTTGCTGCAGATCACGGCGGGGGTGGGGCGGGTGCAAAAGGCCGGCGGGCCGGTGACGGAGGTGCTGCCGGGCGATGTGATTTGGTTCGAGCCCGGTGAAAGGCACTGGCACGGGGCCGCGCCGCAACACGCCATGGTGCATCTCGCGGTGCAGCGCGCGAACGAGGCCGGACAGACGGCGACGTGGCTGGAGCAGGTAAGCGACGCGGACTATGCCGGATGAGCTCGGTTGGTGGGGCGGGCCCGTGGTTTGCCGCGGCGGTTCGACCGCGACGGGCGCACCGACGATCCGGCCGGTGGGGCGCGACGGGCGGGGGGCGCCGCAACGCGGGATAGGGGCGACGGGTGGCGCGCGGGTGGCCGTGACGGAAGCTTGAACCTCCCGCGGGGAAGTGTGTGCTCCGCGGGTGCTGACCACTCTTCGTCGTGCGGAGTATGCCGAACTCATCGGCCTTTTTTTTCTCCAAGGGGCGGCGCTGGGCATGTGGTTTGTGCCCTTGAGTTCGGTGCTCGAGGCGCACGGGTTGGCGCATATCCGGCCGTATGCCTTCGCCACCTCGGGTGTGGCCGCGTTTGTTTCGCCGCTGTTGTTCGGGGCAATGGCAGACCGGCATGCTTCGCCGGTCAAGGTGTTGCGCTGGCTGGCCCTCGCGACGGCGATCGCGATGGCGGCGGCGAGCACGGCCATCCGACAGGGGGCGAGCCCCTGGGTCGTGCTCGCGCTGATCTTGCTGCATGCGTTCTGCTCGTCACCGACGTGGAGCATCGCCTCCACGATTGTCTTTGCGCGGTTGGGCGATGCCAAGAAAGAGTTCGGCCCGATCCGGGCAATGGCGACGATCGGGTGGATGGGCGGCTGCCTGGCGGTAAGCGCGCTCGGGGCGGATCGGTCGACGCTGGCCGGATACGCGGGAGCGGCGGTCTGGCTGCTGGTGAGCGGGTTCACTTTTTGGCTGCCCGCGCTGGAAACGCCGAAGAGCGTGGAGGGACTTACGTGGACGCAACGGCTGGGTTACGATGCGCTGGCGCTGCTGCGGAACCGCGACCATCGCGTGGTATTTTTGACGACGGCGTTGTTCACGATTCCGCTGGCGGCGTTTTACCTCTACACGCCGCCGAATCTGCAGGAACTCGGCCTGGTGCACACGGCGGCGTGGATGAGCCTCGGCCAAATCACGGAGGTGGTGGCGATGTTGTCCCTGGGCACGCTGCTGTTGCGGTGGCGGCTAAAGTGGATTTTGGCGTGTGGCGTGGCCCTCGGGGTGCTGCGCTATGCGTTGAGTGCGATCGGCACGCAGTGGGGCCTGATTGCGGGCGTCGTGCTGCACGGGGCCTCGTTCACGTTGGTGATCATCACCGCGCAGATCTACCTCGACCAACGCGTCGAGCCGGCGTGGCGCGCGCGCGGGCAGGCGCTGATGTCGCTCATGAACAGCGGCGTCGGGAGCATGATCGGCTATCTCAGCACCGGCGGGTGGTTCGCGGTCTGCACGACCGACGGGCACACCCGGTGGCCGGTATTTTGGAGCGGGTTGTCCGCCGCCATGGCGGCCGTGTTGGTTTTTTTCCTCGCGATGTATCGCGGCCGCGGCCCGCGGGAAGGCGGGCTGGGTTGACCCGAATTTGGTTTCGACCGGCGCGTCGCGGGCGGCGCGATGGCGTGGGCAGAGGCGCGGTCGGCGTGGGCGGGAGCCCATTGACCAAGCGCGGGGAATGCGCCACGAAGGGGCGATGGGACTGAAAATCAAATGGAATGACGACCGCGTGCGGGGTGCGACCACGGCGGTGCTGCTGATCGCCCGCGACCGGTTGGGCCGGGGCGTGACCGACAACCTGATCCAGGCGTCGCTGGCGGACTACCGCAACGATCCCGCCGGCTACAAAGCGGCCAAGGCGGCGTGGTCGGAGGTGAGCGACGTGGGCCCGCTCACGAATCCGCGGCACGTCGCGTATTACCAGAAACTCGTCTCAACCGTCGACGGGCTCATGAAAAAAATGATTCAGGCGAAGCGTCAGTTCAACAGCCTGGCCGAGCTCGATAATTTCCTGATTTTCACCCTCAGCCGCGTGCAGTGAAACGCGGCTTGCGTGGGCGGAGCCAACGGGGCGGGCGCCCACTCGCCGTTTGACAGTGAGCCGCTTTCGTTCCCCCCTCAACCGCCTGCTATCCCGCCCCGATCGAAACGCCGACGAGTTCGTGTTCTTGTTGCGCCCGTTGCGGTGCGGTTGGGCTCTTTTCTCCCCGCAACGCAACCGTCTCGGATCCGACCAATGCCCCCTTCCAATCCCCTGAGCGAACCCTGCGTCATGGTCATCTTTGGTGCGTCCGGCGATCTGACGAAACGCCTGTTGGTGCCCGCCCTGTATAACCTCGCCTGCGACGGCCTGTTGTCGGACAACTTTGCCGTGTTGGGGGTGGGGCGCAGCGAGATCACCGATGCGCAGTTCCGCGCGTCGATGTCCGGCGAAAACGACGGACTGCCAAAGTTTCACACGCGGAAATCGTTCGATCGGGCGCAGGGCGACCGGTTGATCAACCGCTTTCATTTCTCCCCGGCGAATATCGCGGTCGAGGACTTCAAGAAGCTCAAGCAGCGCGTGGGCGAGCTGGATCGTGCCTGTCAGGCCCAGGGCAATGTGCTGTTCTATTTTGCCATGGCGCCGCGTTTTTTTGGTCCGCTCTGCGATACCTTGCACGCGGCCGGTTTTCAGGACGGCCCCGGCTGGAGACGGATCATCGTGGAAAAACCCTTTGGCACGGATTTGGCGTCCGCCCTGCAGTTGAACCAGGAAATCCTCAAGCACTGGAACGAGGAACAGATTTTTCGCGTCGATCACTATCTCGGCAAGGAGACGGTGCAAAACCTGTTGGCGTTCCGTTTCTCGAACGGGATGTTCGAACCGTTGTGGAACAGCCACCACATCGACAACATTCAGTTCAATGTCTGCGAGTCCGTGGATGTGCAGGGGCGCGGCGGCTACTACGACAGTGCGGGCGTGCTGCGCGACATGATCCAGAATCACATGTTTCAGATGCTGTCGTATCTGTGCATGGAGCCGCCCGGATCGTTCGAGGCGGACGCGATCCGGAACGAAAAGGCCAAACTGCTCCAGTCGGTGCGCATCTACACGCCGGAGGAGGTGCCGCAGTACGTCGTCCGCGGGCAGTACGGGCCGTCCTTCCGGGCCAACGGCGAGATCAACCAACCCGGGTATCGGCAGGAGAAAGACGTGGACCCCGCTTCCGGCACGGAGACCTTTGCGGCGATCAAGCTGCAGATCGACAACTGGCGCTGGAGCGGCGTGCCCATCTATTTGCGGTCGGGCAAAGCGCTCTGGAAACGCGGCACGGAGATCGTGGTCACCTTCAAGACCGCGCCCGCCGCCGTGTTTCGCGGCACCGCGGTGGAGCAGCTCGAGCCGAACCGGCTCGTCTTCCATATCCAACCGCAGCAGGGCATCGAACTCCTGTTCCAGGCCAAGGTTCCCGGACCGACCATGCAACTGCAGAAGGTGGACATGCGCTTCAGCTACGGCAACGCGTTCAAGGCCTCGCGCTACACCGGTTACGAGGTGATGTTTTATTCGTGCATGCGCGGCGATGCCACGCTGTTTTCCCGCGGCGATCTCGTCAAAGCCGCCTGGGAGATTGCCCAACCGCTGCTGGATTACTGGAAGGCCACGCCTCCCGGAGATGAGTTTCCCAACTATGCCCGCAACTCGTGGGGCCCGCCGGCCGCGAGCGCCCTGGTGGAGCGCGACGGCCGGCGCTGGTTTGAGGTCGTCACCCCGGAAATGCTGGAGCAGCTGCCGCTGTTCAAGGGCGGCGAGCCGATGCTGCTGAGCGCTGTCATCATGGCGTTGAAGTCGTGCTCGTTCGCCGCCGGCGAGACCATCATCCGAGCCGGAGACCCGGCCGGTGAAATGTATCTCATCTGCCGCGGTTCCGCCGTGGTGCTCGACCCCGCGGACCAGCCGCTGCACCAACTGGGCGACGGAGACTATTTCGGCGAGATCGGGCTCCTCTTGTCGGCTCCGCGCAACGCGAGTGTGAAGGCGGCGACGCAGTGCGATTTGTTTGTCCTCAAGAAATCCGACTTCAACCGCATCATGCGCGACAGTCCGCATTTCGCCGCAGCGATGGTGACCCTGGCGAAGGCGCGTTACGATCTGGTGTTGTCGTGCGCCGATCTGATGTGCCTGTGAGGCCAAAGGGAATGGCTCGCCGGGGCGCAGCTGTTGCGCGGGGGCTGGCATGATTGACGTGATTCGCAATGCCCACGGCGAGCGCCTTGATTTTGCGTTTCACGCGGGAGCGCCGGGCGCGAAGGAGCTGGTCGTCATCGGTCACGGCGTCAC
>CAJAYO010000020.1 GCA_903948415.1 uncultured Opitutia bacterium
AGCCTGCGCCGGGATGGAGTCGCAGGGCCTTGTGGCAACCGCCGGGAATCGCGACGACGAGCCGCTGCCCCGCCGCGTAGTCGCGGCCGAGCGTGAACGTCTCCGCGCGGCCGTCGGGGTGAAAGACAAAGTAGTCGACCGGCCCCCCCTCCAACAAAATGTGCGTGTCGTCGGACGCGAGCCAGTGAAGGTAGTTTACCGGCCATTCGCGCGTGAGCAGATAATAGATTTGGCTCTGGGCCGCGAGGGAGCGGGCGCCGACCGCGACCGTTTGCGCGGAGCGTCCGATCAGCCCAAAATAGCCGGATTCGCCGGGGAGATAGTCCAGTTTCAAATCCGCAATCAGGGCGCGGGCACGCGGCTCCGCCGGAGGCGGTAATTCGGCGGCGTGCGCCAGACCGGCGAGGAGGACGGAAAAACGCACACCGGCAGGCAGCTTCATGGCCGCAGAACCTGCACGACCCGGGCCAACTCGCCAAGCCCGGGCCACCGGGCTCCGATTCCTCCCGAAGCCGGGAATTGTCGCGCCGACGCGCGTGGTGGTCGCGCGGGCGGGATGTGGATTTTCGTCCCTCGAATGTGTGAATCCGACCCTGTGCAACGAAGGCTGGAAGCTTTAGCGATTGTGTTTACGACTCCGGTTCCGCTGTTGCCCAACCCTTCTCCTCCCCGTGCGATTACTCCTGCGCTTTGCGTTTCTCGGTGGGCTTTCGCTCGCCCCGTTCCTGAGGGCCGAGCCGGCCAAACCCAACGTCCTGATCATCGTCGCCGACGATCTCGGCTTCGCCGATGTCGGGTTCAATGGCGGCAAGGTCATCGCCACCCCCAATCTCGACCGCCTCGCCGCGACCGGCGTGAATCTCACGGATTTTCGCGCGTGCCCCATGTGTTCGCCCACGCGCGCCGGCCTCATGACGGGGCGCTGGCCGGCGCGCTTTGGCCTCATGCGGGCGGTGATTCCGCCGTGGTCGCGCTACGGGCTGCCGGCGGCGGAAAACACGCTGCCGGAATTGCTCGGCGTCGCCGGTTACGGAGAGCGCGTGATCATGGGCAAGTGGCACCTCGGCCACGCGCAACGCGAGTTTCTCCCGCGGGCCAACGGCTTCACGCGCTTCTACGGCCACTACAACGGTGCGATCAGTTACTTCACCCATGAGCGGGACGGCGAAACCGACTGGCACGACAACGAGCGCACGGTGCGCGAGTCCGGTTACGCGACCGACCTCCTCGGCGACGCGGCCGCGCGGTTTGTGCGCGGGGCCGCCGTCGACCAGCCGTGGTTCCTCTACGTGCCCTTCAACGCCCCTCACTCGCCCTACGAGGCGAAGGAAGAAGACCTCCGGAAATACCCGCAGCTCACCGGCAATCGCCGCACCTACGCCGCGATGGTCGACGCGATGGACCAGGCCATCGGCCGCATCCTTGCCGCCGTCGAGGCGCGCGCCGACGCGGCCAACACCCTCGTCCTGTTTTTCAGCGACAACGGGGGCATCCTCAACGTGGGCTCGAGCAACGGACCGTATCGCGGCGCCAAGCTCACGGTCTACGAAGGCGGCACGCGCGTCTGCGCGGCGATGCGTTGGCCCGCCGGCGGCGTGAGCGGGGGCAAGCGTTTCGATCAACGCATCGGCTACATCGACGTTTTGCCCACGGTGCTCGCCGCGGCCGCTGCTCCCGCCGCGAAAAATGTCGACGGCCTGAATTTTCTCCCGGCGCTCCGCGACCACGCGGCGCTGCCCGAGCGCCCGTGGTTTACCTACCTGCATCAAAGCGCCGACGCCCATGCGTCCGTGCACTTGGGCAACTGGAAGCTGGTCGCCCACGGCGATTTTTTCCGGGAGCGCCCCGCGACCAAACCTGAACTTGAACTCTACGATCTCGCCGCCGATCCCGCCGAAAAATCCGATCTGGCCGCGCAGCAGCCCGACGTCGTCGCCCGGCTGCACGCTCGCCTGCGCGAGTTCGGCTCGTGGCAACAAGCCGGGGTCAGCGCCTACAACGAGGGCAGCGCGGGTTTCGTGCCGCCCAAAGATTGGATCGTGGGCGGACCGCCCGCCGCGCCCCGTGAAGCCCCCGCGCCCAAGGCCGGCAAAAAGAAAAAAACGTCCTCTCCCGACTGAGCCGATTCCTTGGCTTTCTTCCCTATGAAATATTCCCCCCGTTTTTTCGCCCTGCTGGTCGCAGTGGCGTCACTGCTGAGCGCCGCTGCGTCCGTCGGCGTGGCCGCCGACGCTGCGCCCGCGCGCCGGCCCAACATCATCATGATCCTCATCGACGACATGGGGTGGGGGGATTTTTCCTGTTTCGGAAACAAGGACGCCCAGACGCCGCATATCGACCGCCTCGCCGCCGAGGGCTTGCGCTTCGAGCAGTTCTACGTCGCCTCGCCGATTTGCTCGCCGTCGCGCGTCGGTCTATCGACGGGCCAATATCCCCAGCGCTGGCGCATCACGTCTTTCCTCAACAACCGCGCCGAGAACAACGCCCGCGGCATGGCGCAGTGGCTCGACCCGCAGGCTCCGATGCTCGCGCGGATGTTGCACGATGCCGGCTACGCCACCGGCCATTTCGGCAAATGGCACATGGGCGGCCAACGCGATGTCGACGATGCTCCGCCCATCAGTGCCTATGGCTTCGATGCTTCCCTCACCAATTTCGAGGGCATGGGGCCCAAGCTGCTCCCGCTCACGCTCAAGCCCGGCGATTTAAAACCCGAGCGCATCTGGGCCGACGCCGAGCGGCTCGGCGCGCCGGTCACCTGGATGCAGCGCTCCCAGATCACCACGGGTTTTGCCGACGCCGCGCTCGCGTTCATCGACGCATCCGCGCGCGACCAGAAACCGTTTTACGTGAATCTCTGGCCCGATGACGTGCACAGCCCGTTCTGGCCGCCGGTCGATCAGTGGCGCGATGGCAAACGCGGGCTTTATCACGCGGTGCTGGAGTCGATGGATCGTCAGTTCGGCAAACTATTCGACCGCATCCGCGCCGATCCCGCCCTCCGCGACAACACCCTGATTCTCGTGTGCTCGGACAACGGTCCCGAAGCGGGGGCCGGTTCAGCCGGGGCGTTTCGGGGCAGCAAAGGCATGCTCTACGAGGGCGGGGTGCGTTCGCCGCTCGTCGTCTGGGGCCCGGGTTTCACGAACCCGCAGAAAGCCGGCACCGCCAATCGCACGTCTCACTTCGGCACAATCGACCTCGCCCCCACGCTGCTGGCCATCGCCGGGGTCGCCGCTCCGGCCGGCACCGCTTTCGATGGCGTTCCGCTCCGCGACACCCTGCTCGGACGCTCCGAAACTTCCCGCAGCCGACCGTTGTTTTTCCGCCGTCCGCCCGACCGGGCCGCCTTCGCCGGGGACGAAAAACTTCCTGACCTCGCCGTGCGCGAAGGCCGGTGGAAACTGCTCTGCACTTACGCCGGCTCCACGCCGCAGCTCTACGATCTCGCCGCCGACCCTTCGGAGAAAAACAACCTCGCGGCCGCGCAACCCGGCGAGACGGCGCGGCTCGTCGCCGCGGTCGTCGCGTGGCATCGTTCGCTCCCGGCCGACAACGGCGCCACCTACCGCCCCCGCGCGACGAAAAAGAAATCGTAAACCCGCCGCCCAATTTTCGGCCATTCCTGATGCACTCCCGCACTCCTCGTTCCGCTCATCCGTCGCTCGCGTGGTTCCGTTTCACGCTGGGCCTCGCGCTCGTTCCCTGGGCCCATGCCGCCGTTTCGCCGCGCCCCGACGTCGTGGTCTTCATCTCCGACGACCACGCCCAACTCGACGCCACGCCCTACGGCGCGACCGATGTGCGCACGCCGCACCTGCAGCAACTCGCCCGCGACGGCCTGGTGTTCACGCACGCGTTTATCGCCTCGCCCGCCTGCGCACCGAGCCGGGCCGCGCTGCTCACCGGCCTCATGCCCGCCCGCAACGGTGCGGAAAACAACCACACCTACAAACGCGACGACATCGCCTCGCTGCCCGAAACCCTCCGCGCGCTCGGCTACCAGACGGCCGCTTTCGGCAAAGTCGCCCACGGTCCGAAAGACGTGGCACGCCACGGCTTCGACGTCACCGATCCGAGCCACAGTGCGGCCGTCGTCGGCAAGTTCCTCGCGGAGCGCGACCGCACCAAGCCCCTCTGTCTCTTTGTCGGCACGCACGACCCGCATGTGCCTTGGCCGGAGATCGACGGCTACGATCCGGCCAAAATCAACCTCCCGCCGACGCACCTTGATACGCCCGAGACGCGCGCGTTCCGGGCGCGCTATTACACCGCCGTTACGAAGGCCGACACCCAGCTCGGCGACATCCGCGCCCTCGCGCGCACGCATCTCGACGCCACGCGCACGCTCTTCGTCTACACGAGCGACCACGGCGCGCAGTGGCCCTTCGGCAAATGGAACCTCTACGACGCCGGCATCCGCGTGCCGCTGCTGGTCGCGTGGCCGGGCGTCGTCGCCTCCGGCACCCGCACCGCCGCGATGGTGCAATGGATCGATCTGCTCCCCACGCTGATCGAGGCCGCGGCGGGAACAGTTCCGGCCGGCCTCGACGGCCGTTCCTTTCTCTCCGTGTTGCGCGGTCATGCGACCGACCACCGCGAAGCGATCTTCACGACCCACAGCGGCGACGGACGGATGAACGTCTATCCGATCCGCTCGCTCCGCACGACGGCGTGGAAACTCATTGTCAACCTGCACCCCGAGTTCGCCCACACGACGCACATCGACAAAGCGCTCGCGCGCGACGGCGGCCGCTACTGGCTCTCGTGGTTCGAGAAAGCCAAGACGGAGCCCGCCGCCGCGGCCACGGTCCGCCGTTATCACGAGCGCCCGGCCGTCGAACTCTACGATCTGCGCACCGATCCTTTCGAACAGCGCAACCTCGCCGCACTCCCCGCGCACGCCGCCCGCGTGGATGAACTGCGGGCCCGGCTCTCGGCGTGGATGAAAGCCCAGGGCGATCAGGCAACCGTCTTCAATGAGCCGCGCCTCCTCTCCGATCCCGGCTCGACGCGGCCCGGCGTCAACGCGGGCACCGACCAACCTGCGACCAAGAACAAAAAATAACTCCCCGTGATCCCGCGCTTCCTCCGCCACGTTGCGATCCTCTCGCTCTTCGCCCTTTTGTGGCGTGGTGCGCCGCCCCTCCGGGCCGCCGCCGCTGCTTCGGGCGCGCCCGCGCAACCCAACATCGTCGTCATCCTTGTCGACGACATGGGCTGGTCCGACCTCGGCTGCTACGGCGGCGAGATTCCCACGCCTCACCTCGATGCCCTCGCGAAAAACGGCGTGCGCTTTACGCAGTTCTACAACACCGGCCGGTGCTGTCCCACGCGGGCCTCGCTCCTGACGGGACTCTATCCGCATCAGGCCGGCATGGGCCACATGACGGCGCCTCGCCGCGATGCCGCGGGTGCGGTGCTGCCCGGCTACACGGGCCAGCTCAACGACCGCAGCGTAACGATTCCGGAAGTTCTTCGCACCGCCGGCTACTTCACCGCGATGACGGGCAAATGGCACGTCGGCCAGGCCCTCGGCACCACGCCCTGGGGCCGCGGCTTCGACCGCTCGCTCAACGCGGCCGCCGGTGGCTTCTATTTTCCCGGAGGCGACAAAGCCAAACTCTTCCTGAACGGCACAGACGTCGGCTCGGGCGGGCAGGGGGGCGTGCCGAAGGAATGGTATTCCACCGATCTCTGGACCGACTACGGCCTGCGCTTCATCGACGAAGCCCGCGCCGAGAAAAAACCGTTCTTCCTCTACCTCGCGCACAACGCCCCGCACTTTCCGCTCCAGGCTCCGGCCGATGAAATCGCGCGCTTCCGCGGCAAGTTCAAGGACGGCTGGGACAAACTCCGCGAAGCCCGTTACGCCCGCCAGATCGCCGCCGGTCTCATCGACAAATCGTGGCCGCTCACGCCCCGCCCCGAGGGCATCCCGGCGTGGTCCAGCCTCAGCGCGACGCAGCAGGACCGCTACGACCACATGATGGCGATTTTTGCCGCCGCGCTCGCGCACGTGGACACTTCGGTCGGCCGTCTCGTCGCCGGTCTGCGCGCACGCGGTGAACTCGACAATACGCTCATCCTCTTTCTCGCCGACAACGGCGGCAACGCCGAGGCCGGCATCCCCGGCCGTTTCAACGGCGCGAATCCCGGCGACGCGCACTCCACCGTTTTCGTCGGCGAGTGCTGGGCTTTTCTGGAGAACACCCCCTTCCGCCGCTACAAGCACTACACTCACGAAGGCGGTGTCGCCACCCCGCTCATCGCGCACTGGCCCGCCGCGATGCCCGCCGCGCGTCGGGGCGCTTTGGAGACGCAGCCCGGCCACCTCGTCGACCTCATGGCGACGTGTGTCGACCTCGCGGGTGCAGCCTATCCCGCGACCTTCAAGAACCAACCCATCCAGCCGATGGAAGGCGTGAGTCTGCGCCCCGCGTTCGCGGGCTCGCCGCTTGCCCGCACCGCTCCGATCTTCTTCGAACACGAGGGCAACGCCGCCCTCCGGCGCGGCGACGACAAGCTCGTTCGCCTCGGCGGCCAGGGCGCGTGGGAACTCTACAACCTCAAAGCCGACCGCACCGAGCAGCACAACCTCGCCGCCACCCAGCCTGCGCTCGTGACCGAACTCGCCACCCTCTGGGAAACGTGGGCTCGCCGCGCCAACGTTCTCCCCGTGATGGGCCGGGCCCAGGATGGCGCCCCGGCCGCCGATCCCGCCGCAAACTCCGCCGCGAAGAAGGGCAAAAAAAAGCGGAAAGCCGCCGACGAAAAACTCTGACGCCATGCCATGAAACACCCGCGATTGCTCCTGTTGCTCGTTGCCCTGACGTTTTCCGCCACGCTCCGCGCCGCGACCCCACCGCCGAACTTCCTGCTCATCATCGCCGACGATTTTACGTTCAGCGATGTGGGTTGCTACGGTGGACAGGCCTACACGCCGACGATCGACAAGCTCGCGCGCGACGGCCTGAAGTTCACGCGCTGCTTCCAGGCCGCCCCGATGTGCTCGCCCACGCGTCACGCCCTCTATACCGGCATGTATCCGATCAAGACCGGCGCCTACCCGAACCACACGTTCGTCTCGCGCCCGAACACCGTCAGCTTGGTGCAACGCCTCCGCGCCGGCGGCTATCGCGTCGCCCTTTCGGGCAAGTCCCACGTCGGCCCCGCGGAGGTTTTGCCCTTCGAGCCTCTCCCCGATCCGCTCAACGGAAAGGCGCACCGCGCCTTCCTCGCCTCGGCCGCCCGGGAAAAAAAGCCCTTCTGCCTGGTCGTCGCCTCGCACAATCCGCACTCGCCCTGGACCCAAGGCGACCGTTCCCGCTACGACGCCGCGAAACTCCGCCTCCCGCCCGACTGGGCCGACACGCCCGAGACGCGCGACGATTTCCGCAACTACCTCGCCGAGTGCACCGCCCTCGACGCCGAGGTGGCCGACGCGCTTGCCCTGCTCACGGAAACCGGAAGGGACAAGGACACCGTGGTCGTCTTCCTTAGCGAGCAGGGCACGTCGTTGCCGCGCGCCAAGTGGAACCTCTATGACCGAGGTATCCAGAGCGCCTGCCTCGTCCGCTGGCCCGGCAACGTCCGCCCGGGCACGACCACTGCGGCGATGATCGAATACGTCGACATTTTGCCCACCTTCCTCGAAATCGCCGGTCAGCCCCGGACGTCCGACCTCGACGGCCGCAGCTTCCTCCCGGTGCTCCGCGGCGCGACAGACAGCCACAAGGAGTTCGTCTTTGCCCAATACACGAACCGCGGCGTGAACAACGGCTCCGATCACTACGGCATCCGCTCGGTCCGCTCGGCCCGCTACAAATACATCTGGAACTTTACACCGGGCGATCCCTACGCCAACGCATCGATGAAAAACGCGACCTACGAGAGCTGGGTGAAAGCGGCGGCCGCCGGCGATGTGGGCGCCCGGGCCGCCATCCAGCGTCTGCTCCATCGGACCGAAGTCGAATTTTACGACGTCCTCGCCGATCCCGCGGAACTGAAAAACCTGTCCGCGGAAGCTGCGCTCGCGCCCGAGATGGCCCGGCACCGCGCGCAACTGGACGCGTGGATGCAAGCCCAGGGCGACCGGGGGCAAGCCACCGAGATGGAGGCGCTCCGCCACATGAAGCGCTACGTCGAAGATCCCGGCGCCGCGTCCGGGGCCCCGAAGCAAAAAAAGAAAGCCGCCAACAAGACCCCATGAACCGCCACCGGCGCGTTTCGGTCGCCGCGCTCGGCGTGGCGCTGTTCCTTTCCGCCCGGGAGTCATCCGCCGCGGCGGCGCCCGCCCAGCCCAATGTCCTCCTCATCCTCGCCGACGACCTCGGGTGGTCGGACCTCGGCTGCTACGGCAGCGAAATCAAAACCCCCGTGCTCGACGCTCTCGCGGGCGGCGGCGTGAGGTTCACGCAATTCTATAACAGCGCCCGCTGCTGTCCCTCGCGCGCCTCGCTCCTCACCGGGCTCTATCCCCATCAGGCCCACGTGGGCAACATGACGCAGGACCAGGGCGTCGACTCGCCCGGTTACCGCGGCACGTTGCAATCCGACTCCGTTACCCTCGCGGAAGTGCTGCGCGACGCCGGCTACCACACCTCGATGGTGGGCAAGTGGCATCTCCACCAGCCCAAGACCGACGTGAAGCCGACCGATCGCGGCTTCCAGGAATTCTACGGCATGTTGGGCGGCTACAATTCCTGCTGGGACGAGTCGCCGTTCTACACGCGTTGGCCGAAGGATCGCAGCCCGCGCCGCTACACCGCGCCAAAAGACGGCGTGCCGGGGACGTTTTACGCGACCGATGCTTTTGCCGACTACTCGCTCGATTTCATCGCCGAGGCCCGGCGCGAACAAAAGCCCTTCTTCCTCTACCTCGCGTTCAACGCCCCGCATTTCCCGCTGCATGCGCCCGAGTCGGACATCGTGAAATACGAGGCGATGTATTTCGCGAAGGGCTGGGATACGATCCGCGCCGAACGTCTCGACCGGTTGAAGAAACTCCACCTTGTCCCCGCCGACCTGGCGCTCCCGCCCCGCAGTCCCGTTCCCGCCAAGTCGCACGCCAAGCCCTCGTCCTACGCGGGGCAGGACAATCCCGCCTGGTCGTCGCTGCCGGAGGAACGCCGCCGCGACCTCGCGCGCCGGATGGCGGTCTTCGCCGCGATGGTGGATCGGATGGACCAGGCGATCGGCCGCGTCGTCGCCGATCTCAAGGCAAACGGCCAGTTCGACCACACGCTCATCCTGTTTCTCAGCGACAACGGCGCCTGTTGGGAATGGGATCCGCTCGGCTTCGATGGTTCGAGCAGTCCGAAAAACATCCTGCACACCGGCGCCGACCTGAAGAAACTCGGCCAGCCCGGCGACTACATGAGCTACGGCAGCGGCTGGGCCAATGCCGGCAATACGCCCTGGCGCCTCTACAAGCACTTCAGCCACGAGGGCGGGATCCGCACGCCGTTCATCGCGCACTGGCCCGCCGGGATCACCGCCCGCGGCGAACTCCGCACGCAACCCGGTCACCTGATCGACGTCATGCCGACCTTGGTCGAGCTGGCCGGCGCCCGGTATCCGGCCGCACGCCACGGCTCGGCGATTCAGCCGCTGGAGGGCCGCAGCCTGCTGCCCGCGCTCACCGTTGACCGCCCCATCGCCCGCACCGTCCCGCTTTTTTTCGAACACGACGGCAGCCGCGCCGTGCGCGACGGGGACTGGAAACTCGTCTCTGTCGTGGGCGACGCCTGGGAGCTCTACCATCTCGCCGCCGACCCGACTGAGATGCGAAACCTCGCGGCCGCCCAACCCGATCGCGTCCGTTCGCTGTCCGCCGCTTGGCTCGCGTGGGCGAAGCGCACGAATGTGGAAATCGGGCGCGACCCGTTCAAACCTGTCCCGGCCACGAAAAACAAAAACAAGGCCAAGAGCTGAACGCACCGCGCTTCCATGAAACTCTCCCTCCTCCTTCTCCCCATCCTCGGGGTCGCTTTCCTCGGCGGGTCGCTCAGCGCGGCCGAGCACCGGCCCAACATCGTCTTCATTCTCGCCGATGACCTCGGCTGGAACGGCCTCGGCGTTACGGGCAACCGGGGCGTCGATACCCCCCATCTCGACCGACTCGCCGCGCAGGGCATGCGCTTCACCCAGGCCTACGCCGAGGCCCAGTGTTCGCCGACGCGCGGCGCCTTGTTCAGCGGCCAGTGGCCGGCCCGCACGCATATGTTTGCCGTCACCC
>CAJAYO010000021.1 GCA_903948415.1 uncultured Opitutia bacterium
CTCTCCGATTTCCCCATCGAACCCAACTCCGGCACCTTCGGCCTCCTCGGCCGCCATGCCCTCGAAGCCTTCGAGCAACTCCCCGAACGCCACCGCTTCTTCCCCGGCCTCCGCGCCTGGATCGGCTTCCCCTCCGCCGACGTCCTCTACGACCGCCACGAACGCGCCGCCGGCGTCCCCCAGCAAACCTTCCGCCGCCTCGTCCGCTACGCCCTCGACGGCATCTTCGGTTTCTCCCACCTCCCGCTCCGCCTCCTCACCTACGCCGGCATCTTCGTCGCCCTGATGGGCTTTGCCGGCGGGGTGTTCTTCATCCTCTGGCGCCTCCTCGGCTTTGAAAACTCCCAGCAGGGCTTCACGACCCTCGTCACCCTCGTCCTCTTCCTCGGCGGCGTCCAACTCATCGGCATCGGCGTCCTCGGCGAATACCTCGGCCGCGTCTACGACGAGGTGAAACGCCGCCCCCACTACATCGTGAAACCCGCCGCCGCCCCGCGGCCCCCGCGCCCGTGACCGCATGAGGCGCGCCTTCCCCGCCGCGTTCGCCGCGCTCGCCGCCGCCCTCGGTCTCGCCGGCGCGCTGCTCCTCTTCACCACGTTCCGCACCTACGACGACGAGGGCTACGTCCTCTTTTCCCTCGCCCACTTCGCGCGCGACGGCGGCCTCTACACCCACGTCTACAGCCAATACGGCCCGTTCTTCTTCCTCGCCGCCGACGCCGCGCACCGGCTCCTCGGCTTCGACTTCACCAACACCGCCGGCCGCGTCATCACGCTCGTCCACTGGCTCGGCGCGGCGATGCTCTGCGGCCACCTCGTCTGGCGCGACACCCGCTCCGCCGCCTGGTCGCTCTTCGCCCTCGCCGCCACCTTCGGCCATCTCTGGCAAATGACCTCCGAGCCGATGCACCCCGGCGGGTTCATCGTCTTCGTCGTCGCCCTCGCCGCGTGGTGCGGCACCCTTTTCATCGCCCGCGCGCAACCCCGTGCCCTCGCCGTCACCTGCGGCCTCCTCGGCGCCGCCCTCGTCCTCACCAAAATCAACGTCGGCGCCCTCCTCATCGCCGGCGCCGGCGCCTGGCTCCTCCTCCACACCTCCGGCCCGCGCCTCACCCGCCCCGCCGCCCTCCTCGCCACAACCGCCCTCGCCCTGCTGCCGTGGGCGCTCATGCGCTCGCTCCTCCCCACAGACTGGGTCGTCGCCTTCGCCCTCCTCGTCAGCCTCTCCGCCCTCGGGGTCGTGCTCGCCGCCCGCTCCTCCCGCGAAGAACTTTTCCCCGTCACCGCCTGGGCCTGGTGTATCGGCACCGGCCTGACAACCCTCGCCGTCGTCGTCCTCGCCGCCGCCCTCCGCGGCACCCCGCCGGCCGAACTCCTCGAGGGCGTCCTCCTCGCCCCGCTCCGCCATCCCGGCGTCTACTCGTTCGGCGTGCGCTGGCGCCCCGGCGCCACCGCCTTCGCCGTCGTCTCGCTCGCCCTCTGTTTCGTCGCCGTCCGCTCCCGCGCCCACCCGCGCTTCGCCCCCGCCCTCGCCGCCCTCCGCCTCGTCCTCGCCGCCGTCGCCGCCACCGCCTGGCTCGGCTGGCTGCCCCTCAACCCGCTCGCCCTCATGATGAGCTACGGCCTCTCCTGCGCCTGGCTCTTCGTCCTGCCGCTCGCCTCCGACGAATCCGCCCGCCGCGCCGCCCGCCTCCGCGCCTGGCTCGCGCTCCTCGCCCTCACCCAGGCCCTCCACGCCTACCCCGTCGGCGGCAGCCAAATCGGTTGGGGCACCTTCCTCTTTGCCCCGCTCCTCGCGCTCGGCGCCGCCGATGCCGGCGCGGTCCTCCGCACAAAAATTGCCCGCTGGATCGCGCCCACCGCCCTCGCCGTCGCCGGCGGCATCGCCTTCGCCCTCCTCCGCGTCGGCTCGAACCAGTGGCGCGACAGCGAACCGCTCGGCCTCCCCGGCGCCGAGGCCCTCCGCCTCGAGCCCGCGCTCGCCACCGAACTCCGCGTCCTCACCGTCAACGCCACCGCCCACTGCGACCTGCTCTTCAGCCTCCCCGGCATGTTCAGCTTCAACCTCTGGACCGGCCTCCCTTCGCCCACCTCCGCCAACGTCACCCACTGGTTCAACCTCCTCTCGTCCGCCCAGCAGTCCGCCGTCATCGCCCAACTCGCCGCCCACCCGCGCGCCGGCCTCATCGTCGAACGCGACGTCCTCGCCCTCGTCACCGGCGCCGGCATCCCGGTCGCCGGCCCGCTCCGCGACTACCTCTACGCCCACTTCGCCCCGGCCTTCGCCGCCGGCTCCCACGAATTCTGGGTCCGCCGCGACCGCACCGTCGCGCCCCTCGGCACCGCCAGCGTCCTCTACCGCTCCGCGCCGGGCACCGCCGAACGCGTCCGCCTCGAACTCTGCGTCACCGCCGCCGGTCGCCGCGTCACGCAAATCGACTGGCTCGAATCCGGCCGGCTCCGCGCCACCTTCACCGCCACCAACGCCCGCGCCGCCTTCGAACCCCTCCGTATCGACGGCACCAGCACCGCCTCCGCCGCCCCCGGCTGGAACGTCCCACTCCCGCCGCTCGCCCGCCTCGTTCTCTTTACCGACGATCCCGCCGCCCTCGCCCCACCGCAGCGCGCCGCGCTCTTCCGCCTCCGCGACGCCACCGGCGCCCTCGTCGGCGAAGCGATCCTCCGCGACTGATCGCCGGCCCGATCGGGCAAACCGCGCGCCCGCTCGCGTTCGTTCGCTCCGTCCGCCCTACCGCCGCCGCGCCACCAACAGCAGACTCACGCCGAACGGCAAAGGCACCCGCCACCGCGCCATGCCGACGAAGAGCCCCTGCAAAATCCGGTTCAGCCACCGCGGCGGCACCTGGTCCTCCGACCGCTTCGCCGGCGGCGGCAGCCCCAGCTTTTCCTTCAGCGCGCGCCATTTCCGGATCAGCCACACCGCCGGATACACCAGCATGTTGGTGTGGTTCACATAAACGATTTCCCACGCCTCGTCGCGAAACAACCCGCACAACTCGCGCCGCTCGTAGCGCCGGTAGTGCCGCAACACCCGGTCCCAGTCGCTCCACAACTCCATCCCCACCGGCACCGTCACCACCGCAACCCCGCCCGGCTTCAGCAACCGGCGAAACCCGTTCACCACCGCCGCATCGTCCGGCACGTGCTCCAGCACGTCCAGCGCCGTCACGTAGTCGAGCGCCCCGTCCGGCAACGGCACCTCGTCGCCCGCCAGCGCCAACACCTGCTCCGACCGAAATTTCAACCGCAGCCGCCGCAGCGACTCCTCGTGGTTGTCGAGCACCAGCACGCGACAGCTCTCCGCCATCTCCTGCGCGAAAAATCCCGTCCCCGCCCCGCAGTCCAACAGCACGTCGTCGGCCTGCGGCGGCCGCACCCGCGCCAACCACTCGCGCACCATCTGCCGCTTCCCCGCGTAATACCAATGGTCGCGCTCGAGTCGCTCAATGTTGGCGTATTCTTCGGTGTTCATCGGTGGCCCGGCCGACGATGTTTCGCCCAGCCACCTTGTCCAACTTCAAAGCCTTCCCCCCGTCCTCCCCCCAACCCAAAAACCGCGCCCGACCCAGCGCCCTGCCCGACGTCATTCCGACGGGTGGACCCTCGGACGCATCGTCGTTCTCCCGGATGCGGCCTTCACCGACCGCGTGGTCGATCCAGTGGCCGAAAACGGCCTCGTCGATCACGCGAGGCTCAGTCGCTCGACCGGACTCATCGGTCCCGCGCAATCGGTTCCGACGTGAAGATTGGTCGCAAGCGGCCCCGCCAAGGCAACGACCCGACGCTGGCGCCGCCGCCGCAGCTGAAGTGACAACGTGGCGGCCCCTTCGGCAAAAACCGGACGCTAGGGTGCCTTGCTCGCGCGTGACCCGCTGACGCTCCCGCGCTTCGAGGGAGATCCTCCTGCCTGAATCCATCTCGCGCATACGTCGTGCCCTCCGCTTCTTTCCCTCGGGATGCTCGTGACGTAGCCGAATCAGGCAGACGTTCCATTCACGCCGCTCGCGCAACGGGAGCCGCGAAACCACTGGCTGCAACCGGAGCAACATCATCGGCGAAAGAATCACGGTCGATCTCGCGGCGTGAAGTGGGGCTTCTTCCCGGCTATCCGCACGGTGCAGCACTTGCCGGGGCACGGGAGCGTGGAAACGACGCAGATCTACCCGCCCGTGATGCAGAAACCGGGTCTCGGCGCACGAAGTCCACTGGATGCGCGGTCGCGGCCCGCACCGCCAACGGGCGGGGCGACGCAGCGGCGAGGCCGGGACCGCACCGTCACCGGCGGGGCGACATGCGAAAACGGGCGGGGGGAAGGCGCGGCCGTGGTGGGTTAAAATTTCCCTGACCACATCTTGCTCACTAACTCCGGCCCGGGGCATGAGGAGAGAAAACATCGGACAGTGGGTTAGAAAAATGGGGGCAGAAAGATGCGTGAGTTCGGAGACGTGGAGGGGAGGCGGGCACCACGCTGGGCGTCCAGCAAACGGTCCAACGCGAGCGCAGCCACACCACTGGCCTGAACGCCGCGCCGCCCGGCCCGCCCGCTCTCAAACCGGCGCGCGCCGAAGTGGCCCGGCCGCTCCGCGGGCGGCGGATGACAGAGAGAGGCGTGGTCGGCGGATGGCAAAGAGAGACGTGGCCGGCGGAGCCGCGTGCCGCGCCCACGGCCCACCCGGGGACACCGGACCCCGCCCGAAACCGAGCTGTGAATCCGCCCGAAAGATTGGCCCAATTTTTCATCGCCGCACCATCGCCTTGGACCCAACGCTCCTGCACGGCCGCACCACGCCACCGTCCGTCCGTCTCCGCGAACCCGGGACTTCACGAAATCATCCTCCGCCCTCCGCCGCCCTCTCTCCCCGTGACCCCTCCGCCGCCCCCTCCACGCGCCCGTGCCGGCACCGTGCTGCCCGTCGCGCTCGCCGTCGCCGCGCTGCTCGTGCTCTTCTGGTGGCTCGCCGTCTCCGCCTCCCGCGTCAAAAGCCAGACCTCCGACGAACTCCCGCACATCGCCGCGGGCTACGTGTTCGACCGCTTCGGCGATTTCCGGATGCATCCGGAAAACGGCATTCTCCCCCAACGCCTCTTCGGCCTGCCCGGCCTCGCCGCCGATGCCCGCTTCCCCCTGGACGCCGAGCGCTGGAGCGTCTCCCGCTACTGGCAGCTCGCCTGGGACTATTTCTACGCGCTCGACAACCCCACCGACCGTATCGTCCAGCAGGCCCGCTCCCTCAACGCCCTCCTCGGCGCCGCCCTCGGCCTCGTCATTTTCCTGCTCGCGCGCCTGCGGTTCGGCGCGGCCGGCGGTCTGCTCGCCCTCGGCTTTTACGTCCTCGCCCCGAACTTCCTCGCCCACTCCGCCCTGGCCACCTCCGACGTCTGCGCGGCGCTGTTCCTCACCCTCGCGCCCTGGCTCTTCTGGCGACACCTGGAAAAACGCGACGTCCCGTCCGGCCTCCTCGCCGCCCTCGCGAGCGGCCTCACCCTCGTCGCCAAATTCAACGGCCTCCTCCTCGCGCCCATCTACGCGTTGCTCATTGTCGCCGACGCGTGGCTGCGGGCCGGGCCCACGACCACCGCGCGCGTCCGCCGCGCCGCCGCCAACTTCGCGCTCGCCACGCTGCAGGCCGCCGCCGGCATCGCGATCATCTGGGCGTTTTTCAACTTCCGCTTCAGCGCCCGCGGCCCCGGCACGCCGGAGTTACTCCGCTTTTCGTGGACCTGGGAGGAAATGCTCCCCGCACTCGGCCTGAAACGCATCGTCGTCGAAACCGCGCTGCGCTGGCACCTCATGCCCGAGGCCTGGCTCTACGGCCTCACCAACGTCCTCGCCGGCGAGACCGCGCGCCCCTCGTTCTTCGCCGGCGAACACAGCCAGCGCGGCTGGTGGCAGTTCTTCCCCGCGCTCTTCCTGACCAAAACCCCGCTCGCCCTGCTCGGGGCCCTCCTGCTCGCCCTCGGCGCCGGGCTCTTCGCGTGGCGCCGCGCCGCCGCCGCCCCGCGCCGCGCCTGGCTCCTCGCCGCCTGCCCCCTCGCCGTCACCCCCCTCGTGGTTTGGGCCGTGGCGCTCCGCAGCAACTTGAACATCGGCGACCGCCACATCCTCGCCGTCTACCCGGCGCTCTTCGTCGGCCTCGGCATTCTGGCCACCCGGCGCTGGCTGCTCGGCGCGGCTCTCGCCCTCCTCGCCGGCCACGCGGCCGCGTCGTTCGCCATCCGGCCCCATTATCTGGCGAACTTCAACTCCCTCGCCGGCGGGCCCGCCCACGCCCACCGCCTCTTCGTCGACAGCTGCCTCGACTGGGGTCAGGACCTCCCCAGCCTCCGCACCTGGCTCGCCGGGCATCGCCGCCCAGGCGAGAAATTCTACCTCGGCTACTTCGGCAGTGCCTGGCCGCCGCACTACGGCGTGCGCCCGGACCACTTCCTGCCCGCCATCAACTACATCGTCCGGCCGCCGCATACGCCCTACCTCCTCGAACCCGGCCTTTACGCCGTCAGCGCCACGCTCCTCGCCGAGGTCTACTCCAGCGACCGCGGCCCCTGGACGCCCGCCCTCGAACAGCGCTGGCAGGCCTTCCGCCACACCCCGCCCACCGCGGACAACTATGCGGAATTCGACCAACTCCGCTTCAGCCGCCTCTCGAAATATCTCCAAACCCGCCCCCACGACGCGCTCGTCGCCTATACAATTCTCGTGCACCGCCTCACCGCCGACGACCTCCGCGCGGCCCTCGAAGGCCCCGTCACCGGCGCCTATTGGATGCGGCCCCTCCGCCCATAAAAATTCCGTGATACGCAAAACCCGCCGGGACTTCTCCCTCGACAGCCCCCGCGTGCGCCGGTGTTTTTGACGCTCGTGAGCACCCCTTCTTCCACCGTCCGCGTCGGCGTCATCGGCTTCGGGCAATGGGGCCCCAACCACGTGCGCAACTTCAGCCAGTTCGACGGCTGCGACGTCCTCCGCGTGTGCGACGCCTCCGACGCCCGCCTCACCGCCGCCCAAAAATTCCTCCGCGGCGTCGCCGTCACCAAAAACTCCGCCGAAATCACCGACGCCACCGACATCGACGTCGTCGTCGTCGCCACGCCCACGTCCACCCACTTCGCCCTCGTGAAGGCCGCGCTCTCCGCCGGCAAGGACGTCCTCTGCGAAAAACCCCTCGCCCCCACCGCCGCCGAATGCGCCGAGCTCGCCGCCCTCGCCCTCGCCAAGGGCCGCGTGCTCATGGTCGGCCACGTCTTCCTCTACAACTCCGGCGTCCTCCATCTCAAGACCGACCTCGATCGCGGTGAACTCGGCCGCATCTACTATATGGATGCGGTCCGCACCAACCTCGGCCCGGTGCGCTCCGACGTCGGCGCCATCTACGACCTCGCGAGCCACGACATCTCAATTTTCAATTTTCTCCTCAACGCCCAGCCCCTCGAAGTCTCCGCCACCGGCAACAGCGTCCTCCAAAAAGGCGTCGAAGACGTCGGCTTCCTCACGCTCTACTACCCCGGCAACGTCGTCTGCCACGCCCACATCTCGTGGCTCAACCCCCGCAAGGTCCGCCAGCTCACCATAGTCGGCGACCACAAGATGGCCGTCTGGGACGACATGAACAACCTCGAGCCCATCCGCTACTACGACAAGGGCGTGACCGCCGACCACTACAGCTCCTTCGGCGAGTTCCACCTGATCCTGCGCGACGGCCAGATCACGATCCCGAAGGTGAAACTCGCCGAGCCGCTCGCGCGCCAGGATCACGAATTCATCGCCTGTGTCCGCTCCCGGCGCCAGCCCGCGGCCAGCGCCGAGTTCGGCCTCGCCGTCGTCCGCGCCCTCGAAGCCGCGCGCGAATCCCTCCGCCAGCACGGCCGCTCCGTCAAACTCGAGACCGCATGAGTGACCCCCTTCAACGGATCGCCTCCGATGTCGTCCTCGGCCGCGACGTGCGGCTCGGCGCCTTCATCAACCTCTACGGCTGCACCCTCGGCGACGGGTGCATGATCGGCGCGTTCGTCGAGATCCAGCGCGACGTCACCGTCGGCCCCCGCTGCCGCGTGCAAAGCCACTCCTTCCTCTGCTCCGGCGTCACGCTCGAGGCCGACGTCTTCGTCGGCCACGGCGTAATGTTCATCAACGACCGCCACCCGTCCGTCGCCGCCGCACTCGACCGGTCCTGGAAACTCGAGCCCACCCTTGTCCGGGCCGGGGCGTCGATCGGCTCCGGCGCACTCATCCTGTGCGGCGTCACCGTCGGCGCGGGCGCCACCATCGGGGCCGGGGCCGTCGTCACCCGCGACGTGCCGCCCGGCGCGACCGTCGCCGGCGTGCCGGCCCGCCTGCTGCGCCCCTCCGCATGAGCTCCCCCGCGCCCGCGCTCAGCGTCGTGGTGCCCGCCTTCAACGAGGAACGGCTCCTCGACGGGGCCATCCGCCGCCTCCGCCACACGCTCGACGCCCTCCGGCTCTCCGCCGAAATCATCATCGTCAACGACGGCAGCGGCGACCGCACCGGCGCCATCGCCGACACGCTCGCCGCCAGCCTCGCCGGCGTCGTCGTCCGCCATCAGGAAAACCAGGGCATCGGCGGCGCCTTCCGGCACGGCGCCGCCCTCGCCACCGGCGACTATCTGATCCTCTGGCCCGCCGACATGCCGGCCGATCCGGACGACCTCGCGCCCTACGCCGCCCAATTTGGCCGCGCCGATGTGATCGTCGGGGTGCGCCGCCGGCGCGTCGGCTACAATCCGCTCATGGCCTTCAATTCGTGGCTCTATCCGAAACTCGTCGCGACCCTCTTCGACCTGCGGCTGCGCGACGTGAACTGGATCCACGCCTACCGCCGCACCCAGTTCCTCAAGATCCGCCTCACCCAGCGCGGCATCCCGATGCTCGCCGAAGCCTTGGTGCGCCTGCGCGACATCGGCGCCAGTTTTGTCGAGGTCGACGTCGCCATGAAAGCCCGGCTCGACGGCGTGCCTTCGGCCTCGCGTCTGCGCGTCATGCGCCGCACCCTCGTCGGCCTGTTTTCCCTCTGGTGGACCTGGCGCAAAGAGCCCCGGCCCTCCCTCGTCTCGCCATGACCGCCACACCTTCGCCCAAAGTCCCTTTTCAGGATCTGCCGCTCCAGATCCGCACGCTGCGCGCGGAGCTCGACCCGGCGATCGACGCCGTGCTCCGCCACGGCCAGTTCATCCTCGGCCCGGAAGTCACCGCGTTCGAGCAGGCGTGGGCCCAATTCTGCGGCACGAAGCACGCCATCGGCGTCGGCTCCGGCACCGACGCCCTCCAACTCATCCTCCGCGCCCTCGGCATCGGCCCCGGCCACGAAGTCATCACCGTCGCCAACAGCTTCATCGCCACCGCCGAGGCCGTTTCCTACACCGGCGCGACGCCCGTCCTCGTCGATTGCTCGCTCGACGACTACCTCATCGACCCCGTCGCCGTCGCCGCCGCGATCACCCCGCGCACGCGGGCAATCCTGCCCGTCCACCTCTACGGGCAGCCCGCGAATATGGCCGCCCTCGCCGCCCTCGCCCACCAACACGGCCTCGCCCTCGTCGAGGACGCCGCGCAAGCCCACGGCGCCACGCTGAAAGACGGCCGCTCCTGCGGTGCACTCGGCCTCGCCTCGGCCTTCAGTTTTTATCCCGGAAAAAATCTCGGGGCCTTCGGCGACGGCGGCGCCGTGAACACCCACGACGACGGCCTCGCGCGCCAGCTCAAGCTCCTCCGCAACTGGGGCTCCGTCGTGAAATACCACCACGAGATCCAGGGCTACAACTCGCGCCTCGACACGCTGCAGGCGGCCGTACTCGGCGTGAAACTCCGCCACCTCGCCGCCTGGAACGACCACCGCCGCACCGCCGCCGGCTGGTATCGCGCCGCCCTGGCCGACCTGCCCGGTCTCGTGCTCCCGGCCGAGGCGCCCTGGACCGGCCGTCACGTCTACCACCTCTTCGTCATCCGCCTGCTCGAGCGCAACCGCGACGCCGTCGCCCGCGTCCTGGCGGAACGCGGCGTCCAGACCGTCGTGCACTACCCGGTGCCGATCCATCGCCAGAAGGCGTATGCCGAACTCGGTTACGCCGAAGGCTCCTTCCCGTGCGCCGAACAGGCCGCCCGCACCGTGCTCTCGCTGCCGATGTTTCCCGAAATGACGCCCGACCACGTCGCCCTTGTCGCCGACGCCCTGCGGGCCGCGCTCACGGCCTGACCCCCGCATGGCCGCGCGCGAAAGAGCCAAGGTTTTCGTGCCGCTCGCCGTCGCCGCGCTGCTCGCGCTGCACGCCGCCCTCGCCCTCTGGGCCGTCGCGGGGAAAAGCACGACGGCCGACGAACTCATCCACGTGACGGGCGGCTACGCCTACTGGCACCTTGACGATTATCGGCTGCACCCGGAAAACGGCATTCTGCCGCAGCGCTGGGCTGCTCTCCCCGCGGTCTTCATGGCGCCGCCGTTTCCCGAGCTCACGGGCAACCCCTACTGGAAAACCTCCGAGGTGCAGGCCGTCGGGCACCAGTTTTTCTACGAGACCGGTCACGATCATTTCCCCATGCTGATGGCCGGCCGCGCGATGATCGTGCTCTTCAATGTCGCGACGGGCCTTCTGATCTTCGGCTGGTCGCGCCGGCTGTTCGGCCTGCCGGGCGCCTTCGTTTCGCTGGGCCTGTTCGTCTTCAGCCCCAATTTCCTCGCCCACGGCGCGCTCGCGACGTCCGACGCGTGCATGACGTTTTTCTTCCTCGCGAGTGTCGGCGCGTGGTGGCGACACCTGCACGATGGGCGCAGCCGATGGTGGTGGCTGAGCGCGCTGGTGTTCGGCCTCGCCTGCGTCGCAAAATACTCCGCCCCGCTGCTGCTCCCGATGATGGTGCTCATGGCGGTCGCCCGGGCGTGGACCGCCGCGCCGCTCACCCTGCTGGGCCGGACGTTCGCCACCCGCGGCGGGAAATTTGGCGCCGCCGCGCTCTCCGCCGTCGGACACGGTCTCGTGGCGATGGCGGTGATCTGGCTCTTCTATGGTTTCCGCTACAGCGCCTTCAACCCCGCGCTTCCGCCCGCGGACCATTTCATCCGCCCGTGGGAAGTACTGGATCTGCACATCGGACTCCCCGGCCAGGTGCTGCGGGCATTCGCCGCGGTGCACGCCCTGCCCGAGGCGTTCCTCTACGGCTTCGCCTACGTGCTGGAAACCGCCCAGGTGCGCTCGGCCTTCCTCAACGGCAACTACAGCACAACGGGCTGGCCAAGTTTTTTCCCGTGGACGTTTGCGCTGAAAACCACGCTGCCCGTGCTCGCCGCCACCGCCCTCGTCGCCGGGCTCGCCGGCCACCGGTGGTGGCGGGCGCCGGCGCTGGTGCGCCCCGATCTTTACCGCATCGCGCCGCTCGCGGCGCTGTTTGCCGTCTACTGGGCTTTTTCGCTCACGAGCCATCTCAACATCGGCCACCGCCACATTCTGCCCACGTACCCCGTGCTGTTTGTCGGGGCGGGGGCGTTGGGCGCGTGGCTGGTTTCGCGTCGCGCGCTCCCCGTCGCCGCCGCGGTCGTGCTGGTCGGGGGGCAGGTGTTGGAGGCGGCCCGCATCGCACCGCACTACCTCGCCTACTTTAACGCCCTCGGGGGTGGCCCGGAAAACGGCCACCGTCACCTCGTGGACAGTTCGCTCGACTGGGGCCAGGACTTGCCGGGCTTGAAGACCTGGCTCGATCAAAACGCAGACGGCGCCCCGGTGTTTCTCTCCTACTTTGGCACCGGTGAACCCGACTACTATGGCATCCGGGCCCGGCGGCTGCCGTTCGTGAACGCCTTCAAAATCCCGCAGCCCTACGTGCGGCTCGAAGCGGGCGTCTATGCCATCAGCGCCACCATGCTGGAGCACGTTTACAGCCCCATCCGCGGGCCCTGGACGCTGGAACTGGAAAAGGAATTCCAGGAACTCCGCGGGGTCGAGCCGATCTTCGCCGCCTACGTCGGCGACCCGCAACACCGCGCCGAACTGAATCGGGCCGCGACCGAAGCGCAATGGCGGCGCAAGTGGACCCGGCACGACCTGCTGCGCTTCGCGCGCCTCTGCCACTACCTGCGCGCCCGCACTCCCGACGCCCACGTCGGCTACTCCGTCTTTCTCTACCGCCTGAGCTCGGCGGAGGTGGCCGCGGCGACGGCCGGTTCCTTCAGCGACTGGCGCGCCCTGATTGAAGGGGCGACTCAGGCGCCGGCTCTGCGCTGAACAACTGCCGCACGCCCTCCTGCGCGAAGTGCGTCAGGAATCCGATCAGGCAAACGAAAAAGGCCCACGTAACCGGCTGTTCAAGGTAGAAAAACCGGTCGGCCATCCGGGCGATCGCCTCCGGGGTCATCCCGGTTGAAAAACGCCCGATCAACGCGCTCGCGCCCGCGTCGGCCCACAGCGCGATCACCAGCAACACCGCCGTCGCCCGCGCCAGCCGGCGGACCTTGGGCGGCGCGGACGCCGTCCGCGGCAGCCGCCACAACAGCGGCACCAGCCAAAGCGCGAACACCCAACGGTAGGAATAACTCGCCCCCGCGAAAAAACATCCCGTCAACAACACCGCTCCGAGCACAAAACTCAGCCACGCCGCGCGGTCCGCCGGGTCGACGGTCCAACCCGCAAAGAGCTTCGCCCGCAGATAGGCCGCGACCACGACCGCCCCGGCGGCCAGCGCCAGCACGCGAGCCACATTCACCGGCAAGCCCAGACCGATGAAAAGATTGCGCGCCCCCATCGTAAAAAGACCTTCGGTTTCGGGCACGATCGGAGCGTAGCGCCGAAGGTCGGCCACCATATCCGGCAGCGTCACCGCCAGCAGCAACGCGCCGCCCCACCAGAGTCGCCGCGTATCCCGCGGACCATGACCGGCGAGCAAGACCAGGCCCGCGACGATCGGATAGGCCTTCAGGGCCGCCGCCACGATGATCAACGGCACGGCCAACAGCCGCACCGCCGGACGCCGCGAAAGCAGACAGGGCACCACTGGCGCGAGCAGGACAAAAATGACCAGATCGATGTTCGCCCGGTCGAGCGCGAGCAGAATCGGCGGCGAGCAAAGCACGCCGAGCGTCCACACCACCTCCCCGGGTTGGCGCGGACGCAGCGCCGCAATCGCGACGACATAGAACGCCGTACCCAACGCCAGCCCGAGCGGCAGCGTGTCACCCCGCGTCAAACCGAACCGGCCCAGTTCGAGCCACCAGTGCGCATAAACGTGGGGCCGGCCAAAATAGTCGAGCGGGTTGGCCGCGTAGGGGTCCAGGCCCGCCGCGACCGCATCGCACGAGGCGAGGATCGCGTGCAAATCGAGAAACCACACGCCGAGGTGGTTCACGCCCAACGCGCGAAACCGATCGGGCCAGCACGCAAAGCAAAGCAACAGTGCTCCGGAAACAGCCACCAACAGCCACCACAGCCGGCGGGGCGAGTGCGACGGCCCGGCCCCCATCGTGCGACCGACCGCGGGCGGTGCCGGATTCATGGCCCGGGCTCGGCTTTGGCGGGAACAACGAAACCGGCAGCAGGCACCGTTTCCCCCGTCTCGTCGATTCCCACCAGACGACTCAGCCGCGAATAACGCCCCCCGAACCGCTTTTCCACGATCGGCTCGAGCCGGTAACTCGCCGGCATCAGATCGTCGGGATCGAC
>CAJAYO010000022.1 GCA_903948415.1 uncultured Opitutia bacterium
CCAGATCGACCAGCGTTTCGCCGGCGTATACCAGCCGAGATAGGCGAAGATGGTGAGGAGGGTGAAGAGCGAGGACGCGAGATTGACCTTGGCGAACAGGAGAAAGAGCGACGCGATGCACATCAGCGCGCCGAGGACGAAGGCGGATCCGCTGGCGACTTTCCCGGTGGGGATCGGGCGCTCGGCGGTGCGCTTCATCTGCGCGTCGGTATCGCTCTCCATCCATTGGTTCAAGACGGCGACCCCGCCGGCGGCGAGGGAGGTGCCGAGGAGGACGAAAGCGAGTTTCGACGGATTGGCGGGCGGGCGCGCGGCGAGGTAGCCGACGAGCGCGGTGAGGACCGAGAGCAGGCTGAGGCGCGGCTTGGTGAGCTCGACGTAGTCGCGGAACGTGGCGGTCGAGGGAGGGGCGGCGTCGATGGTCATGCGGCGGTGGGTTGCTCGATGGCGTTGCGGTGGGCGGCCCAAGTGAGCCAAAACGTGGTGGCGAGGGTCAGGGCGCCGACGATGACGTGCGCGGTCGTCACATCGGCGCGGCGGAAGGTCCAGATGATTTGAGCGCCGAGGAAGATTTGCAGCACGAGGAGGCTGAAAAGGGCCGAGGCGGCGGCGCGCATCAGGAGGGGGGCGGCCCGGTCGCGGCGGACGAAAATCACCAGGAGCGGCAGGGCGACGACCAGCACGAGGGCCATGACCCGGTGGGCAAACTGGAGGGCGACGCGGAAATCCCAGTGGGGGGGCAGGAGGTCGTTGGTCGGCGTCGAGTAGGGGAAGGTGGGGATGGCGAGGCCGGCGGCGTTATGGCGCATGAAGACGGCGATGGTGAGTTGGACGAGCAGGAGGGCGGTGCAGACGAGCGCGGTGCGGCGGACGCGGGGCCCGACGTTGACCGGATGTTCGATCCACACTTTGGAACAGCCAGCGGCGATGGCGATGAGGAGGCAAATGTAGAGTTGGGCGAGGACGCCGTGGGGGACGCGGAGCATCTGGCCGAGCGACATCGTGAAGCCGGGGACGTGGAGGGCATCGAGCATGACGCGTTGGCCGCCGATGAGCCCTTGCAGGCCGACGATGAGGAGACCGAGCCAGCCGAGCCGGCGCAGCCACGGGCGGGATTCGGCGCGGTGGAGCCAGAGGGCGAGCGCGATCGCGATCAGGCCCATCGTGGCTCCGGAGAGGCGGTGGGAGTGTTCGGCGAACATCGCGACATCGGTCAGCCAGCCGTCCGGGTTGACCGAGCCGTTCGACAAGGGCCAGTCGAGAAACGCCATGCCCGCGCCGATGCTGGTGGTGAACGCGCCGAGGGCGACCAGGACGAAAACCCAGACGGCCGCAAAAGCGGCAAACATCGCGAGAGCGGGTTTGTGCGTGGCAGTGCGGTGCGGTGCGGGAGCGGTGGCCATGAAAAAAGAGAGTCGCCAAAAGAAGGGCGGACACTGATCGCAGCAAACCCTTTGACAAAGTTATCTCCTGACGAATCCGTAGTGATATGATTTCTAATGCCTTCGCGATGACGCTGGCGCTTTCGGGTTTGTTGGTCTCGGCGTGCGCGAAGTCCGACGGCGTCGGTCCGGCCGGCGCGGAGCGGGCGGGGGCAGGCGAGAAGGCGGCCGCTCCGGCGGGTCCGGCGGCGGTTGCCGAACGGTATGCGCTCACGGGGGTGGTGGTGTCGGCCGACGTCGCGAAAAAAATTCTCGTGGTGCAGCACGACGAGATCAAAGGCTACATGCCGGCGATGACGATGGAGTTTGTGGTGTCGGCGGGCGATGCGGCGGTGGCCAAGGCGGGGCAACGGATCCGGGCGGAGCTGGTCCCGAGCAAGGGCGGCGATTTCCGGCTGGAAAAAATCTGGCCGGACGAGAAGAGCGCGGCGGATGCGGTGGCCGCCGGGGCGCTGAAGTTGCGCCAGGACACCTTTACGCGCGGGAAGAACGCCTACCGCGAAGTCGGCGAGGCGATCCCGGATTTTTCGCTCTATGACCAGGAAGGGCGGGTGGTGCAGAGCGGGCGGTTTCGCGGGAAGAGGGTGATGCTCAATTTTATTTTCACGCGTTGCCCGGTGGCGACGATGTGTCCGGCGTCGACGACGAAGATGTTGGCGGCGCAGAAGCAGGCGGCGGCGGCGGGGGTGCAGGGGCTCGAGTTTGTCTCGATCACGCTCGAGCCGGGTTACGACACGCCGGGGGTGTTGAAGGAGTATGCGGTGGCGCGCGGCATCGATACGGCGAACTTTTCGTTTCTGACCGGGCCGGACGCGGCGGTGAGGGATTTGCTCACCCAGTTTGGCGTGATCGCGGAACTGAAGGGCGACCTGATCCAGCACACGCTGACGACGCTGTTGATCGGGGCGGACGGAAAAATCGTGCACCGCGCCGACGGCAGCGCGTGGGAGCCGAACGACTTTGTCGCGAGGATGCGCCAATGAGCGGCCCGGGGCGGAATCCGATGACGGCGGCGGAGTGGAAACGAATCGCGGGGATCACGGCGGGAGCGCTGGCGGTCTTCGTGGGCATGCGGTTCCTGCCGACGGGGACCGATCTGAACCACATGGATTTCCGGGTGAGCGGACAGAACGCGATCGAGTTTTGCGATCCGTCGAACCCGCAGTTCATCCCGGTGGTGGCGGCGCGGTCGCCCGTGGCGATGACGGTGCAATGGGAGGCGCCACCGGTGACGGGGCGCGAAGGGCGCGGCGTGGTGATGCTGAAGACGGCGAGCGGAAAGCCCGTCGAGGCGCAGGACCTGCTCGTGGCGCACACGCGGAAGCTGCACCTCCTGATCGTCGATCCCACGCTCACGGATTACCAGCACGTGCATCCGGAGCCGGGGGTTGCGCGGGGCGAATGGACGATCAGCTGGACGCCGCGCTCGTCCGGGGCGTATCGGATATTCGCGGACTTCACGCCGGCGGCGACGGGGCGGGGACTGTATGCGAGTGCGGAGGCGGAGGTGTCGGCGGTCGCGGGGGCGGCGGCGCAGGCGCCGGCGGGGCAGACCGACGCGCGGTCGCCGTACACGTTTGCCCTGGCGGCGGCGGTGCGGCCGACGCGGGCGGGGCAGCCGACGGATTTGAAATTTTCGATCACGCGGAGCGACGGCGGGGCGGTGCCGCTGGAGCCGGTGATGGGGGCGTTTGCCCATTTGGTGGCGTTCGACGAGGCGCGGAGCGGCTTCGCGCACCTGCACCCGGCCGAGGCGGATTTGACGAAAAAACCGGATGCGATGCGGCCGGAACTGAACTTCAAGATCACGATTCCGCAGGCCGGGCGGTATGTGATCTGGGCGCAGGTGAAGCTGGGCGGGCGCGAGGAGTTTGCGCCGTTTGCGTTTGAGGTCGCGCCGTAACCGCGCGGCGGATTCAGCGGGCCGCGAGCGTCGCGCCGGGCGGGCAGCCGACGAAGCGTGCGACGGTGGCGTCGTCGATTGGGCGGGCGGCGACGGGTTTTGCCGGCCGTCGAGGATGATCGAGCGGGTGGCGACGGTCAGAGGGATCGAGCGGGGCTGGTCGGCGATGAGCGCGATGAGGCGGGCGCGGGATGGTTCAGGCGCGGGGACGGCGAGGGCGGTTGAGACGACGTTGAGTTCGGTGTCGTCGGCGGGGAGAAGGCCGCCGAGCAAGGGGCGGAGCAGGCGCAGGGTCCCGAACATGGCGGCGTCGCCCCGGAAGGGGGCGATGATGCGCGGGCGGGTTTGGCGGGGGGCGGGCCCGGCGCCGGCTTGGCGGGGCCGAGGGGCCGCCGCCGGCGGCGGTGCGCGCGGGGGGGGCGCTCAGAACTGGAGATGCTTCACGGTGACGCCCTTGTTGATGAGCTGCTTGAGCGAGGCGATGCCGATCTTGAGGTGGTCGTTGACGTAGGTCTCGTCGACCTGCTGGTCGCTTTCGGCGGTCTTGACGCCCTCGGGGGTCATCGGTTGGTCGGAGACGAGGAGCAGGGCGCCGGTGGTGATTTCGTTGTAGAAGCCGGTGATGAAAATGGTGGCGGTCTCCATATCGATCGCGAGGGCGCGGATTTTCTTCAGGTATTTTTTGAAAATCTCGTCGTGTTCCCAGACCCGGCGGTTGGTGGTGTAGACGGTGCCGGTCCAGTAGTCGCGGGAGAAATCGCGGATGGTGGTGGAGATGGCTTTTTGGAGGGCGAAGGCGGGGAGCGACGGGACTTCGGGGGGGAAGTAGTCGTTGCTCGTGCCCTCGCCGCGGATGGCGGCGATGGGGAGGATGAGATCGCCGAGTTCGGCGCGGTGTTTGAGTCCGCCGCATTTGCCGAGGAAGAGGACGGCCTTGGGTTTGACCGCGCTGAGGAGGTCCATGACGGTGGCGGCGGTGGCGCTGCCCATGCCGAAGTTGATGATGGTGATGTCGCCCGACGTGGCGCTGGGCATGGGCTTGTCCTTGCCGCGGATCGGGACGCGGTGCCACTGGGCGAAGAGATGGACGTAGCGGTCGAAGTTGGTGAGGAGGATGTAGTCGCCGAATTCGTCGAGCGGGACACCGGTGTAGCGGGGCAGCCAGTTTTCAACGATGTCTTTGCGGGATTTCATAGCGGAGGTTCTGCCGGGGGAAGACGCGTAAGACACGGAAAAAGAGGCGGAGGAAGCGCGAGGGCGGCCGGGGGATGAGGGCGTGGCGGGAGCCGCGGGCGAATCGGAGCGGGGGATTGGACGGTGGAGGAAGGGGCCGGGCCGAGCTTGCAGAACGGCGCGGGGCGTTACTCGATGCGTCATGAAACTGACGATCGGGCGGTGGGCGACGAAACGAGCGAGATGAGTGCAAACCAACGCGCGAAGGTGGGGGGCGTGGCGTGGCTCCTGTTTGCGGTGTTCAGCGGTCCGAACCTGCACGGGGCGGCGTGGACGCAGGTTTGGCTGTTGCTTGCGGCGCTCGTGCTCGTGCCGATGGCGGTGGAGTTGGCGGCGGACGAGCGGGAGCGGGGCAATGTCGCGGTGCTGGTGGCGCTGACGCGGCTGGGGCAACTGCCCGCGGCGCTGCTGCTGCTGTGGGCCTGTGCGATGCGGCCGGGCGGATGGGCGGCGCTCGCGGCGACCCCGTGGGTGATCGTGTGCGGGCTGGTGGCGGCGACGGGTTGGCTGCGCGTGCGGCAGGGGGGCTGGCGGCGGCCGTTCGACCGGCTGTGCGGCGATGTCGCGTTTATTTTTCTCGGGGTGGGCGGGGCGTGGGTGTTTGCCGATCGGGCGGGACAGCGGCCGCTGGGGTTTGACGGGGCGACCGTCGCGCTGACGGCGATGCATTTTCACTTCGCGGGATTGCTGCTGACGTTGCTGGCGGGCCTGACGGTGCGGGCGTTTCCGGCGTCACGGCTCGCGACGCGCGCGGCGGTGGGCGTGGTGCTGGGCGTGCCGGCGGTGGCGGTCGGCATCGCGACGACGCAGTTCGGCTGGGGGCCGGCGTCCGAAGCTGCGGCCGGGGTGCGGCCTCGCCCTGGCGGGAATGGCGGTCGCGGTGCTGCAGGTGCGCCTCGGGACGGAGCCGAGCACGGGATCGCCGGTGA
>CAJAYO010000023.1 GCA_903948415.1 uncultured Opitutia bacterium
CGGGAGAAACTGTGGCCGCAACTCCGCGCTTACCTCGTCCAAACCGGCGATCCGCGCATCGCGGGCCGCGATCCCTGGCCGGCCTACCCCCACCGCCAAACCGTCGGTTTTGGCGCAACCTTCAATCGCACCTTGAGCGACGCCGCGCGCGACGCCGCGCGCGACGCCGCCGCAGGCCGCGGGTCTGGCCGCCCACAAACCCCAGTGAAACCCGCCCGCCCACCCGCCCGCACTCGACAATCTAAGGGCCTTTCGCGATTCCTATTTCCCCTCGTCCATGACTCCGCTCAGCTGCCCGCGATGAAAAACCTGATGGAGGATTCGATGCGTTGGTTCGGCCCGAACGACACCGTCTCGCTCGCCGAGATTCGTCAGACCGGCGCCACCGCCGTCTTCAGCGCGCTCCACTCGATTCCCTACGGTGAAGCCTGGCCCGCCGAACTCATCGCCCAACACCGCGACACCATCGCTGCCGCCGGTCTCACGTGGCGGGTCGTCGAGTCGGTGCCCGTTTCCGAAGCGATCAAGACCCGCTCCGGTGACTTCGCGCGCCACATCGAGAATTACAAAATCACCCTGCAACGCCTCGGCGCCGCGGGCATCGAGGTCGTCGTCTACAACTTCATGCCCGTCCTCGACTGGGTGCGCACCGACCTCGCCCACCGCCTGCCCGACGGCACCGAAGCGCTGCTCTACGATCCGAAAAAATTCGCCGCGTTCGATCTCTTCGGCCTCGCCCGCCCCGGCGCGGCCCATGACTTCACGCCCGCGCAACGTGCCGCCGCCGCCGACTACTGGACCGCGCTCGACGACGCCGGCCGCGCCGCCTTCATTCGCCAGACCCTCGACCTCTTCCCCGGCGTGCGCCTGAACCTCTCCCTCGACGATTTCCGCCGCATGCTCGCCCGTTACGCGGACATCGACGCCGCACGTCTGACGGACCATCTGCGCCTGTTCCTCGCGGAAATCGTTCCCGTCGCCGAGGCCGCCGGCGTGCGCCTCGCCATCCACCCCGACGATCCGCCCTTCCCCATCCTTGGCCTCCCACGCATCGTTTCCACCGAGGAACAGCTGCGCGCCATCCTCGCCCTGGTGGACTCGCCCGCCAACGGACTCTGTTATTGCACGGGCTCGCTCAGCGTGCGCGCCGACAACGACCTCGCCGGCATCGTCCGTCGTCTCGGCCCGCGCATCCACGCGGTGCATTTGCGCGCCGTGCAACGCGAACCCGACGGCACGTTCTACGAGGCCAATCACCTTGAAGGCAGCATGGACATGGCCGCCGTCGTCCGCGCGCTGCTCGAGGAACAGGCCGCGCGCCGACGCGCCGGCCGCCGCGACTGGCGGGTCGCCCTTCGCCCCGACCACGGCCACCGGATGCTCGACGATTTCAAACGCCCCGACCCCACCTGCCCCGGCTACCCGCTCATCGGCCGGCTCCGCGGACTCGCCGAGCTCCGCGGCCTCCAAGTCGGCCTTTCGTCGATTTTGCCAACCGCGTAAGGGTGCCCGCCGTTCGGGCGAAAAACGGATAGTGCCCCTTCGTCTTGCGGCTGACGCAGCACCGCCCCACCGTCTCGCCTTCCCCCTGATCCCTCCCTCGCCATGACGACCCTTCACCGCCACGCCGCGACCACGGCCCTCGCTCTGCTTCTCACCGCCGCGCCATCGCCGGCCCAAACCGCCCCGGCCCGCGCTCCCTCCGCCCCGGCCGAGGAAACCGTCGACCTCTCGCCGTTCATCGTTTCCACCGAACGCGAGACCGGCTGGTCCGCCAATGACACGCTTTCCGCCACGCGCACGAAGCAGGCCCTCAAAGACGTGCCGGTAAACATCGACGCCATCACCTCCGACTTCATGGAAGACCTCGGCCTGAACACCGCCGACGAGGTCACCTAATTCGTCGCCAACGTCTACGCCGCCCCGACGATGGAAAACGACAATCAGACTGACAACTTCTCCTTCCGCGGCCTCTCCCAGCGGTTCAATGTCTCGCGCAATTATTTCCGTTGGTACATTCCGAGCGACACCTACAACGTCGAGCGCATCGACTTCGGCAAGGGCTCGAATTCGCTCATCTTCGGCGATGTCGAACCCGGCGGCCAGGGCTCGGTGTTCACGAAGCGCGCGCTCATGAAAAACTTCGGCACCGCCTTCGCCCAATACGGCAGCGAGGGCGCCTACCGCGTGCAGCTCGACCTCAACCGGAAGCTCCGCAGCGGCCTCGCCGTCCGCTTCAACGCCGTGCGCCGCGAAGAACGCACGTTTCAGGATGCCTCCGCCTACAAACTCGCCGGCGAAACGCTCGCCCTCACCTGGCAGCCTTTCCGCCACACCCTCGTGCGCCTCGAAGCCGAGCGCGGCGATTTTGACAACGCCCGCGGCTTTTCCGGCACCACCGTCCGCGAACAGTCCGCCCGCTCCCTCGGCTTCACGAGCGCCGGCCCCTGGTTCACCTCCGACGGTGCTTGGTTCAACCAATCGACCCTCGCCGCCGCCGACCGCAGCTCGACCAACGGCCCCGCCGGCGGCAGTCCCACGCTGCTGGAGGGCGGCTTTTTCGACGTCAGCCTGCGCAACGCCGCCGGCGCGATCGTCGGCACGAAACGGGTTTCCGGATACCCCAAACACTACAACCTCCGCGGCTCGTTCGACCGCCAGGGCCGACCCTTCGGCACCTACACCGTCACGGTCGAGCAGCGCATCGGCAAACTCGGTCTCGAATTGGCCTACAACCACCAGAACCAAGACGGCCTGCGCAACGACAACTTTTTCAACAGCACGATCAGCCTCGACGTCAACGGCCGCCCCTACATCGACACCGCCGGCATCGACTGGAAACGCTTCGGCAACGACGTCGACGCGTTCCGCGGCACCGCGGTGCTGCCGTGGCAACCGTTCACCTGGATGAAGCAGCTCTTCATCGGCAGCGCCGAATACCGCGAAGACTTCACCAACAACTACCGCAAGGCGCTCTACAACGTGAAGCGCTTCGAAAACGGCCTCGTCCCCGCCGTCAACCAGACCAACGACCGCGTCCGCTTCCGCCTCTATCTCGACGATCCTAAATTTTACTCCCGCGCACTCTTCGACCGCTTCACCCTCGAGCGCCTCCCCGTCACCCCTGATTTCGAAGCGAAGCAACTGTCCTTCGGCAACGCCGCCGACGGGACCGAATGGCGCCAAGCCTACGCGGGCGCGATCTCGGCCAGCGGCAGCTATTTCAAAGGCCGCCTCCAGTCGTTGCTCGGCGTGCGCTGGGATTGGAATCGCACTCACGAATACAAGGGCACCCGGACTTTTGGCGCCTACCGCGAAGACATCGCTCCGCCCAGCCGGGCGGATGCCCTGCCCGGTGAATACGTCGAAAATCCCGCCCTCCATCTCTTCAACACGAGCTACACGGCCGGCCTCACCTACGTGCTCACGCCCGACATCAACCTTTACGGCGTCTACTCCGACTCGTTCCGCTGGCAGGACGCCCGCACGTTCGACCAAAAAATCTTCGGCCCGATTTCCGGCGTGACCAAAGAGCTGGGCGTCAAAGGCGCCCTCTTCGACAATCGCCTCACCCTCACGCTCGGCGTGTTTCAAATCGACCGCGCCAACGTCGAGTTCCGCTGGACGCCCTCCAACTTCAGCGCGGGCGACATCGAGAATCTCATCAACCCCAACACTATCACCGCCAACGATCCGCGCTACTTCCGCACGTGGAACGACGTGAACCAATACCGCGACGTGCTCTCCACCGAATCGTCGAAAGGCTTCGATATCACCCTGCTCGCCCGTCCCGCCAAGGGCGTGCAGCTCCGGTTCACGCTCGCGCACTCCGATGTGATTACCCGCCCCGATTTCTCGTCCTTCCGCGCCTACTACGATGCCGCCGTGAAACGCGGCGACGAGGCCCCGGCCCTCATCGCCGACGCGAAAGAGGTTCTCGATTCGAGCGACTACTCCACGAAGCCCACCGGCGCCCGGGCCGCCCCCTGGTCCGCGAGCTGGATCGCCGACTACTCGTTTGCCCGCGAGGCCTGGCTGCCGCTCCGCGGCGTGCGCGTCGGCGTCAACGGCAGTTGGCGCGACAACTACCTGCTCTCGATTGTGAACGGGCGCGAATTCTCCGGCGGCACTTCGCACCTTTTGAGCGCCTATGTGATGCGCGATCAAAAAATTGCGCGCCAGCAGGTCCGCTTCCGCCTCGGTTGCCGCAACCTCGTTGACCTGGAAAACGGCAGCACCCGCCGCGTCGGCACGACCACGTTGACCAGCGGCGCGGTGCTCTACCGCCAGATCTACGTGATGCCTCCGCAATGGGACCTCACCGCCACCGTGCGGTTCTGATTCCGTTCACGTCGGACAAAATACGCGGAGGTTTTTGGCGTGTCGCGCCGCGCCCCGTGGAGTTAGCTCGAGGCCACTTGCTGCCCTCGATGCCGACTCCATGAACTCGCGCCGCTCCTTCCTCAAACTCTCCGCCGGCTCCGCGGCGCTCGCCGCCGGGGTCCGCGCGCAAACGCTCCCCGTTTCGACCGCCACTCTCACGACAACCACCACCGGCGCCCAAGACCGCGCCGCGTGGGTTCGGCTCGCGCAGCAACTGGCTCACCCGGTCCTGAGTGCGCTCGCCCAGCGCCGCCTCAAGGCCACCATGCCCGTCGAGTCCTCGCCCAAAAGCAAAGACCGCCCCGCCGTCACCCATCTGGAAGCGCTCGGACGCGTGCTCTGCGGGCTCGCGCCCTGGCTCGAACTCGCCGACGACGCCACGTCCGAAGGCGCCGAGCGTGCCCGCCTCGCCGCCCTCGCCCGCACCGCCATCGACTCCGCCACCGACCCGCAATCGCCCGATTTCCTGAATTTCTCGAAAGGCGCCCAGCCGCTCGTCGACGCCGCGTTTCTCGCCCAGGCCATGCTCCGCGCCCCGACGGAGCTCTGGAAAAAACTGGAGCCGCGCGTCCAGGAAAACGTCATCGCGGCCCTCAGGTCCTCCCGCCCCATCAAGCCCGGCGAGAACAACTGGAAACTCTTCGCCACCACGGTCGAGGTTTTCCTCCACGTCGCCGGGGCCGGCCGCGACGACGCCCGTCTCCTCGAAGGCATTACGAAGCACGCCGGGTGGTATATCGGCGACGGCATGTATGGCGACGGCCCCGAATTCCACTGGGATTACTACAACGCCTTCGTCATCCAGCCCATGCTCTACGAAGCGCTTGAAGTCGTCGGCGACGAAACCCCCGAGCTAAAAACCTTCCGCGATAAAGTCCGCGCGCGCCTCACACGGTTCGCCGCGATCCAGGAGCGCCTGATCGCGCCCGACGGCACGTATCCCGTGATCGGCCGCTCGCTCGCCTATCGTTGCGGCGCGTTCCAAGGTCTCGCCCTCGCCGCCCTCGCGCACCGCCTCCCGGCCGACGTCTCGCCCGCACAAACCCGCGTCGCCCTCACCGCCGTCATCCGTCGCACGCTCGAGGCCCCCGGCACCTTCGACCCCGCCGGCTGGCTCCGGATCGGCGTTTCCGGTTCCCAGCCCGGCCTCGGTGAAACCTACATTTCGACGGGTAGCCTGTATCTGTGCAGCGCCGCCTTCCTCCCGCTTGGTCTGCCCGCGAGCGATCCGTTCTGGAGCACGCCCGCGGCCAAAACCACGTGGCACAAAGTCTGGTCCGGCGAAAACCTCCCCGCCGACACAGCCCTCAAAGGCCCGAAGTAAGTCAGCTCGTTCCGCTCCGGCTTGGCAGAGCTGCCGGTTTTCGGCCGGCCGTCGCTCGGCGCACCCACAAATCGCAACGCCGTCCGCGAACCTCTCCCCGGCCGTTTGTCCCTCGGGCGGTTGTCCCTTGTTACTTGTCCCGTGGAGTCTTCCCGCACCATTGGTCTCTGAAAGGAACCACCACATCTCCATTGGTCTCCTCCGCGCCCCGGCCTTCGCTGTTCTCCCCATGCCCACTTCCTTTCTCCCGTGTGACGTCCTTATCGCCGGCGGCGGCGTCGGTGGCATCGCCGCCTCACTCGCCGTCGCGCGGGCCGGCCGCACGGCCATCGTCCTTGAAGAATACGCCTGGATCGGCGGCCAGTTCACCTCGCAGGCCGTGCCGCCCGACGAACACGGGTGGATCGAGCGCTTCGGCTGCACCGCGACGTATCGCGCTTTCCGGGATGCCGTCCGCCGCCACTACCGCGAGCACACGCCCCTCCTCCCTTCTGTCCGCGACAATCCTCACCTCAACCCCGGCAACGGCTGGGTTTCCCCGCTCTGTCACGAGCCCCGCGTCGCCCTCGCTGTCCTTGAGGCAATGCTCGCCCCTCACGTCGCCTCCGGCGCCATTGTGATCTTCCGCCGCCACCGGGTCATCGCCGCCGCACCCGCCTCGGCCGATCGCCTCGCCGAAGTTATTGCCGAGAACCTCGACACCCACGAATCCGTCCGCGTCCGTGCCGCCTACTTCCTCGATGCCACCGAAAACGGCGACCTCCTCCCGCTCGCCGGCGTCGACTACATCACCGGCTCCGAGTCCCGCGCGCAAACCGGCGAGCCGTCCGCGCCCGCCACCGCCGACCCCCGCAACGTCCAAGCCTTCTCCGTCTGCTTCGTCCTCGATGAACTCGCGGGCGAAAACCACGTCATCGCGCGGCCCGCCCGCTACGATTTCTGGCGCAACTACGTGCCGCGCCTCACGCCGCCGTGGCCCGGCCCGCTCCTCGGCTGGGCCGGTCTCAACCCGCGCACAATGGAAACGATGCGCTATAACTTTGACCCCCACCGCGAGAAACCCGGCCTCTTCTCCGGCCTCTGGGCCTTTCGCCGCCTCATCGACCGCGCCCAATTCGCTCCCGGCACCTACGCCAGCGATGTGTGCCTCGTGAACTGGCCGATGATCGACTACATGGAGGGCGACCTCCTCACCTGCACGCCCGCCGAGCGCGCGGCGCACCTCGCCGACGCCAAGCAACTCAGCCTCTCCATGGTCTACTGGCTCCAGACCGAAGCCCCGCGCCCCAACGGCGGCACCGGCTGGCCCGGCCTCCGTCTCCGCGGCGATCTCCTCGGCACCGGCGACGGCCTCGCGATGGCGCCCTACATCCGCGAATCACGCCGCATTCTCGCCCGCACCACCATTCGCGAGCAGGACGTCTCCGCCAAATACCGCCCCGGCGACACCCTCGCCGAGCGCTACGAGGACTCGGTCGGCATCGGCTACTACCGCATCGACCTGCATCCCTCCACCGGCGGGGACAACTATATCGACGTCCCGTCGCTCCCGTTCCGCATCCCGCTCGGCGCGCTAATCCCGCAGCGCGTGACCAACGTCCTCGCCGCCGCGAAAAACATCGGCACCACCCACCTCACCAACGGCTGCTACCGCCTCCACCCCGTGGAGTGGAACATCGGCGAAGCCGCCGGCGCCCTCGCGGCCCACTGTCTCCACACCGGCCATACGCCCGCCGCCATCCACGCCGACGCCGCACTCCGTGCCGCTTTCCAACAACTCCTCGTTACCCAGGGCGTCGAACTCGCGTGGCCCGAAAACCTCCACCTCGACGACGGCGACCCACACGCCCACGCCCGCTAACCCTCTGCCGGCAGAGCCGCCGCTTGTCAGCGTACCGTCGCGCGATCACCCTCCTCTCCCCTTTGCGTGATGTCCCCCCACTCGTCCAACTATCACTCCCTCGCTGCCCAGGTCGCCGCACGCATTGCCGCCGGGATCAAAGCGGGCACGTGGCAGGGGTGGCTCCCCGGCGAACGCACCCTCACCGAAACGCTCCAAGTCAGTCGTAAAACCCTCCGCAAAGCCCTCGCCCAACTCCAGCGCGACGGCGTCCTCGTCACCACCCACGGCCTCGGCCACCAGATCGCCGGCTCCCGGGTCACCGCCCCTACGCTCCAGGCGGATCTCTCCATCGGCCTCCTCACCCCCGAGTCCCTCGAAAATCTCCGGCCCTACACCGCCCTCTGGGTCGATGAACTCCGCGCCCTCCTCTTCGAAAACGGCCTCCGTCTCGCCACGTTCTCTGGTCATCGTTTTTTCAATACGCGGCCCGAGAACGCGCTGCGCCGCCTCGTGCAGCAAAACCCGCAGACCGCCTGGGTCCTCGCCCACACCAACGGCCCGATCCAGCAATGGTTCAGTGACCAGCGCGTCCCCTGCGTCATCGCCGGCGCCCGCCCCCCCGGCCACGCGTTGCCCAACGTCGACACAGCCAACTTCGCCTGCTGCCGCCACGCCGCGGGGACGTTGCTCCGCCACGGGCATCGCCGCCTCGCCTTTCTCACCCGGCAGTCGCAGCGCGC
>CAJAYO010000024.1 GCA_903948415.1 uncultured Opitutia bacterium
GCTGCATCCCGGGGTTTACGCGCGACTGTCGATCCGCGACAGCGGCTGCGGGATGGACCAAGCCACGCAGCGGCGGATCTTCGAACCCTTTTTCACGACGAAAGCGCCCGGCGAAGGCACGGGGCTGGGCCTGGCGGTGGTGCACGGGATCATGGAGAGCCATGACGGCGCGGTCACGGTTTACAGCCAGCCGGGCGAGGGCACGGTCTTTCACCTGTATTTTCCCGCGCAAGTCGGCGCGGAGGAGGCGGCGGCCCTCGAAGAGAGTCCGCTGGCGCGCGGGCGGGGGGAACGGGTGCTCGTGGTGGATGACGAGGAATCGATCGTCACGCTGATGGTGCAGGCGCTGGGGTCGCTGGGCTACGCCGCCGAAGGCGTGACGCAGTCTGTGGCCGCGCTCGCGCGGGTGCGGGAAAATCCGGCGCGTTTCGCCCTCGTGTTGACGGATCAAACGATGCCGGAAATGACGGGCCTCGTGCTCGCGACCGAACTCCGGAAACTCCGGCCCGATCTGCCGGTGATTTTGATGACCGGCTACGCCTCGCCTCCCCTGGTTGAGCGGGTGGCAGCGGCGGGCATCCGCCAACTCCTGCCCAAGCCTGCGACGCTCCGGGTCCTCGCGACCGCGGTGCATACGGCGCTCGCGTCCAATCCAGCGCTTTAATCCCATGGCCCACATTCTCCTCATCGACGACGACGACGACGTCCGCACCATGATCCGGCTGACGTTGGTCCAGTTCGGATACACCGTGATTGAAGCGCGCAACGGGCAGGAGGGGCTGGCGCTGTTTCCGCACGCCGCCGCCGACCTCGTGATCACGGACATCGTGATGCCGGAAGGCGAAGGCTTGGAAGTGTTGATGGCCCTGCGGCGCCACGTGCCGCCGGTGAAGGTCATGGCGATTTCCGGCGGGGGGCGGGTGAGCGCAGCGGACTATCTGCACATGGCGAAGGCGATGGGCGCGGCCACGGTGCTGGCGAAACCGTTTTCGGCGGAGGTGCTGCTCGCGGCGGTGAACGAACTCCTGGCAGCGGGCTGAGGTGGGGGCGGGGTGGCGTTCAGTGTTCGTGACGAGGAGAGGGCGCGCGATCCGGTCGCGCGTTTACCTTTTCTTGCAGCGTGCAATGGCCCCGGGTGGGCCGTGCGCTCCGCGCGCGGCTCAGCCAGTCACGCCGCTACGCCCACGGCGCCGCCCGCGGAGCGGCCGGCCCACCTCGGACGGCGTTGACCGGAGTGAGATGTGCGCGATTCGGCCCGGCGGCCGGTGATAGCGGTTTATAGGGGCAGCGGCTTCGCCTTCTGTAGCGCACCGCCGCATGTCCGCCCCGTCGCCCACGGCCGAAGCCTCCGTCGCCGCCGAAGAGAAGCCCGCAACCGCCGCCGAGCTCACGACTCGCTCCGCCCGCGCCGACGACGCCGTGGTCGCCGAAATCCTCACCACCCTCGTCACCCTCGGCCGCGCCCGCCCCGGCGACGCCAAGGGCACTTTTGTGCGATAACCTGCCCCGTTCACGCTTCTCCTCTGGGATCACCAAGGGCGTGAAGTTCGGCTCACCGCCGAACGACTGGCCCACATTCACGAGCACGCCGAAATGGTCGGCCTCGACGAAGCCATCGGCCAGACCTTGAGTCACCCCGCACTCGTCATCGAATCGCTTTCCGACCCATCGGCCGCCTCGGACTACCGCTATTTTCTCGGCACTCAAGTCGGAGACAAATGGCTTTGCGTCGTGGTGAAATGTAGCCCGCTCGACGCCTTCGTCCTCACCGCCTATCTTACCGACAAACCCAAAAAAGGAATCCAACTATGGCCCAAACCGTAAAAGTCTGGTTCGACAAGGAAGGCGATTTTCTGGAAGTCCGTTTTTCCGAGAAGCCCGGCTTCATGCGGGAAACCGACAACGACGCCGTGATGGAGCGGGTGAAAGTTCGCGGGATTCTGCAAAACGCATGACGCCAGCCTGCACGGCTGGGCGGACTTCGCCCGCTGGCACGTGGCCGCCGTCGATCTGCTCAACGCCGCCCGCCCGCTCGGGCTGCGGGTCCGACTCAACGACGAGGGTGGCTATTGGCCGCACCGGCGGCTCACCCTCGTACGCGAGCGCCTCGCTCAAATGAACAGCGTCGTCGCCGCGCTCGCCGGTGCGCTGAAAGATGCGGCCGACGAAACGGGCGGGCAGACGGTGCAGTCGCCGATTTTCGCGCCCCCGCACTTCGAGCGGATCGAAGCCGAGGGCGCGGAGGCCAACGCGGAGCACCTGCGCTCGGCCGTCGCGACGGTGCTGGGCCCGGGCGGGGCGCCGCCGCCGCGGGCGGAGTAAGCGGAGCGGGGCCGACGGGCCGGGTTAGCCGAGTTGCGCGATGATGGCGTCGGCCATGGCCTTCGTGCCCACGGAGGGTTTGCCGAAGGCGATGTCGCCGGTGCGCGTGCCCCCGGTGACGGCGGCGCGGACGGCGGCTTCGATGCGCGTCGCGACGGCGTCGAGGCCGAAGCTGAAGCGGAGCATCAGAGCGACGGAGAGAATTTGCGCGCAGGGATTGGCGATGCCTTTGCCGGCGATGTCGGGGGCGGTGCCGCCGGCGGGTTCGTAGAGGCCGAAGGGCAGGCCGAGGGAATTCTTGCCGGCGCCGAGCGAGGCGGAAGAGAGCATGCCGAGGGAACCGCAGATGACGGCCATCTCGTCGGAGAGGATGTCGCCGAACATGTTTTCGGTGACGAAGACGTCGAACTGGTTCGGGTCGCGGGCGAGCTGCATCGCGGCGTTGTCGACATACATGTGGCTGAGCGCGATGTCGGGCGCGTGGGCGGCCATGTAGTCGGTGACGGTCTTGCGCCAGAGGACGGAGGTCTCGAGGACGTTGGCCTTGTCGATGGAGCAAAGTTTTTTCTTCCGGGCGCGGGCGGTCGTGATGGCGACCTGGAGGATGCGTTCGATCTCGGATTTTTTGTAGACCATCGTGTCGATGGCCTGGATGTCGCCGTCGGGGAGGGTGGTGGTGACCTTGGGGAGGCCGAAGTAAACGCCGCCGGTGAGTTCGCGGATGCAGACGATGTCGATGCCGTTCGGGATGCGCTCGGACTTGAGCGGGGAGGCGTCGGTGAGCTCGCGGTAGAGGAGGCCGGGGCGGATGTTGGCGAAGAGGGTGAAGTGCTTGCGCAGCGGGAGGAGGGCGGCGCGCTCGGGTTGTTCCTTGGGCGGGAGTTTTTCCCACTTCGGCCCGCCGACGGAACCGAAGAGGATGGCGTCGGACTCGGCGCAGATTTTCAGCGTGGAGTCGGGGAGGGCCTGGCCGTGGTGATCGATGCCGGCGCCGCCGACGTCGGCCGCGGTGTAGGCGAGGGTGAGGTTTTCCTGCTGGGCGACGTGGGCGAACACGCGCAGGGCCTCGGTCATCACCTCGGGGCCAATGTAGTCTCCAGCTAGGACGGCGAACTTGAGTGTGGGCATAGGAAGGGGAATGGCTACAGAGGGGCGCGGGAAAGGGGAAGGGGAATTTTCGCGGTTGCGGCCCCCGGGAAAGGCCGTCTCTTGGCGGCGTGAATCTTCATGTGCTGCCCGCGGGGCCGATCCAGACCAATGCCTACTTGCTGACGGCGCCGGAGCGCGGCGAGGCGGTGCTCATCGACGCGCCGGGAGACGTGTGGGCGGACGTGGAGCCGATTTTAAAAAAAGAACAGTGCCGGCTGACCGAGCTGTGGCTCACGCACGGGCACTGGGATCATACGCAGGGCGGGGCGGAGGTGGTGCGGGCGACGGGGGCGAAGGTGCTGGCCCACGCGGAGGACCGGGTGCTGATTGAAACGCCGGAGATCATGGAACGTTTCATGGGCGAGAAAATGGACCTGGAGGCGGTGCACGTGGACCGTTGGGTCGGGCAGGGCGAAAAATTTTCGGCGCTCGGGCTCGACGTCGAGGTGCGGCATGTGCCGGGGCATTGTCCGGGGAACGTGTTATTTTATTTCGCCGCCGCGGGCGCAGCGTTTGTCGGCGATGCGTTGTTCAAGGGCAGTGTGGGCCGCGCGGATCTGCCGGGCGGGGATTTTGCGCAGCTGGAAACCTCCATTCGCGGTCAAATTTACACGCTGCCGGAAAAGACAGTCGTGTTTCCCGGGCACGGGCCTAAGACGACGGTTGCCCATGAACGTGCCACCAACCCCTATGTCAGCGGCTGAACACGAAGTTTTTCTGCGCCGGGCGCTCGGGCTCGCGCGCGGGGTGTGGGGCACGACGCACCCGAACCCGATGGTCGGGGCGCTGATTGTCGAGGACGGGCACGTCGTGGCGGAGGGGGCGACAGCCCCGGACGGGGGGCCGCACGCGGAACGGTTGGCGCTGTTGGCGCGCGGCAAGCCGCCGCGGCCGGGCGCGACGCTCTATGTGACGATGGAACCGTGTTCGACGCACGGGCGCACGGGCGCCTGCACGGACGCAATCATCGCTTCGGGGATCAAGCGCGTGGTGGTCGGGGCGACCGATCCCAATCCGGCGCACGCCGGCAAAGGTTTTGCGGTGATGCGGGCGGCGGGAATCGAGGTCATCGAAGGGGTGTTGGGGCAGGAGTGCACGGACCTGAATCTGATTTTCAACCACTGGATCACGACGGGCGGGCCGTTGCTGGCGGCGAAGGCCGCGTCGACGCTCGACGGGAAGATCGCGTGTCGGACAGGCGAGTCGCGGTGGATCAGCAACGAGGCGTCGCGCGCCGATGTGCACCGGTGGCGGCGGCTGTTCCCGGCGATTGCGGTGGGGGCGATGACGGTCTTGAAGGACAATCCGCGGCTCACGGCGCGGCAGGCGGGCGTGCCGGAGTGGTGCCCGTGGCGTTTTGTGTTCGACGGGCTGCTGCGGACCGTCGTGGACAAGAGTTTGCCGGCGGTGTTTACGGACGAATTTCGCGAGCGCACGATCGTGGTGACGACGCCGCACGGCGGGCTCGGCTATGTGCGCAAGCTGCGCGATCTGGGCATCCAGGTGTGGCTGCTTGAGTCGCCGACGCAGCGGGTGTCGTTCGCGGATTTTCGGAAGAAGTGCACGGAGGAGCGGATCGCGGGCGTTTATTTCGAGGGCGGTTCGCAGCTGGTGAGCGAGCTCGTGCGGGCGAAGCAGCTCGACTATTTGTTCAACTACCGGGCGCCGGTGCTGTTCGCCGACGACAAGGCGAAGAGCGTCTTCAGCGGGCTGCGGCCCGAGCGCGTCGACCAGGGGGTGCGGCTGGCGGATGTGCGGCACGAGACGTTTGGGGAGGATGCGCTGTTGCGCGGCCGCGTGGTCTATCCGGAGAAGATGCCGATCGATGAAACTTTTTTTGGCGTCAGGTAACGCAGCGGGCGCGCAGGGCGTGCGGCCGTCAACCAGCGGGATTGCCACGTCGCTGGGCTCCGCGCAATGAGAGGGGGCATGAAACTTTTTTTGGCGTCAGGGAACGCGCACAAGGCGGCGGAGCTGCAGGCGCTCGCGGACGCGGCGGCGCTGGCGATGGAAATCGTGTCGGCGCGGGCCGTCGGCGGGATGCCGGCGGTGGCGGAAGACACGGGGACGTTTGTGGGCAACGCGCGCAAGAAGGCGCAGGCGTTGCGGGCGATGCTGCCGGCGGACGCGTGGGTACTGGCGGATGACAGCGGGTTGTGTGTGGCCGAACTGGGCGGGGGGCCGGGCGTCGAGTCGGCCTACTATGCCGGGCCGCAAGGCGACGCGGCGGCCAATCTGGCGAAGCTGGTGGCGACGATGGGCGGCGTGCCGGACGAGCGGCGCGGGGCGTATTTTGTGTGCGTGTTGTGCGTGGTCGGACCCGGGGGCGTGGAGCAGGTGTTCGAGGGGAAGTGCGCGGGCCGGTTGAGCCACGCGCCGCGGGGCGGGGCGGGGTTCGGTTACGATCCGCTGTTTGTGCCGGACGGGCACGGGGCGAGTTTTGCGGAACTGGGCGACGCGGTGAAATCCACGCTGAGCCACCGCGCGCGGGCGTGGGCGGAGCTCGCGGCGTGGGCGCGGGGTCGGTCGGGTTAAAGGCGGGCGGACTTCGGCCCGCTTTTTTCGCGACTTGGGGCTCTGCCGCAGAGGGGCGGACTGACGGTTGCCCTACTTTTTTTGCTGGGCGTAGATGACGGCGGCTTCGGCGCGGCGGGAGACGTGGAGTTTTTCGAAGACCGTGCTCAGATAGTTTTTCACGGTCTTGTCGCTCAGGCCGAGTTGGACGGCGACTTCCTTGTTGGTCAGGCCCTCGGCGATGAGGGCGAGCACGCGTTTCTCCTGCGGGGACAGGGAGGCCAGGGTGTGGTCGGTCGCGCCGGCGGAGCGGACGAACTGCATGACGCGGGCGGTGACGGCGGGGTCGAGAATGGATTTTCCGGCGGCGACGTCATGGATCGCCTGCACGAGGCCGCGGCCGTCGATTTCCTTGAGCAAATAACCGTGGGCCCCGGCGCGGATCGCTTCGTCGACGAGGGTGTCGTCCGCGACGGAGGTGAGGATCAAGACGCGGACGGCCGGAAGAGACTGCAGGATCTGGCGGCACACGTCGAAGCCGGTGCCGTCGGGCAGGCGGATGTCGAGCAGGGCGACGTCGGGGCGGAGACGTTGGCAGGTTTGCACGCCCGCGGTGACGTTGCCCGCCTCACCGACAATCTCGAGCGAGGGATCGGTGCCAAGGAGGGCGCGCAGGCCCATGCGGACGACTTCGCTGTCGTCGACGAGCACGAGGCGGACCCGGGGTTTGGCGGCGGGCGTGGTCATGCGGTGGCGGCGGGCTGCAACGGGAGCGTGACGACGACGCGGGTGCCGTCGCCGGGTTGACTGGTGAGGCGGACGGTGGCGCCGAGGCGCTCGGCGCGGGCGTGCATGTTGCCGAGCCCGTGACCGCCCTCGCGCCGGGTGGTGGCGTCAAAGCCGGTGCCGTTGTCCTGCACGAGGAGGCAGACTTCGCGGTCGCTGTGGTGGACGCGCAGGGTGACGAGCGAGGCGCCGCCGTGGCGCAAGGCGTTGCTGACGGCTTCGCGCGCGATCTGGAGGGCGTCGACCGTTTGTTCCGGGGTGAAGAGGCCGGCGGCGGTGTCGTCGACTTTCACGTCGAACCGGACGGCGCGGCCGGCGCCGAGTTCGCGGAGGAGCCCTTCGAGCGCGTGCGAGAAACCGCCGCGGTGAAGGCGGTCGGGGGCCAGGCCGGTGATATAGGAGCGGACGTCGCGGATGGTGCGGTTGAGCGCGGCCCGGCTTTGGTCGATGCGGCGGTCGGCCTCGGCCGGATCCTGCGGCAGGAGGGCCCGCGCGGACTCGAGCGTGAGACCGACGGCGTAGAGGGATTGGATGATGCCGTCGTGGAGGTCGTGGCCGAGACGGATTTTGTCGGCGACGGACTGGGCGAGGAGATGCTGTTTGAGGTCGGCATCTTCTTCGGCGCGCCGGCGGACGTCGCGCTCGCGCGAGAGTTCGGCCCCCTGGGCGACCGAGGACTCGGCCAATTTGGTGAGGGTATCGATTTCGGCGCGGGCGGCGGAGAACGGAGGCTTGGTTTCGCCGCTGCGTGCGGGGCGGCGGGCGAGACTGATGACGAGAACCACGGCGAGGACGAGGCCGGCGAGGGCGAGCGCGAGGGCGAGGCGCTGCGACAGGGCGGCGGCGCGCGCAACCGTGAGAGCGGTTGGGGGGGCGGCGGGGGGCCCGGCGGGGCTCGGCGGGAGAGCGGAGGGGGCCTCCGGGTGGGCGCCCGGCCAGGCGGGTACGGTGAGCAGCGCGGTGAGCGCCGCCAAGATGACGAAAAGGGCGAGGCCCAGAAAGCGCGGCAGCGGGTTCATGCGATCACAGGGGCGAACCTGCCCGCGGGGCGGAGGCGCGTCAAAACTTTCGACATTCGGCCGGCGGGGCGTTCTGTTGTCCGACTCGCCATGAAGTCCTTCTACATCACGACCGCCATCGACTATGTGAACGGTTCGCCGCATCTGGGCCACGCCTATGAAAAGGTGCTGACCGACACCATCGCGCGCTTCCGGCGCCAAATGGGCGACCGGGTGCATTTTCTCACCGGGGTCGACGAGCACGGGCAGAAAGTGCAGGCGAGCGCGAAGAAGAAGGGCATCCCGCCGCAGCAATTTTGCGACGAAGTGAGCGCGGAGTTCCGGGCGTTGCTGCCGAAGCTGAATATCACGAACGACGATTTCATCCGCACCACCGAGGAGCGGCACAAGACGGTCGTGCGGGCGGTGCTGCAGCAGCTCTTCGACAAGGGCGAGATCTACCAGGCGGAATACAAGGGCTTTTACTCGACGCGGCAGGAGCAGTTTTTGCAGGAGAAGGACCGGTTGCCCGACGGCACGTGGCCGGAGCTGTTCGGCGAGGTGACGGAGATCGTGGAGTCGAACTACTTTTTCAAACTGAAGCAGTATCAGGAGTGGCTCGTGGAGTTTCTGACGAAGAACGAGACCTTCATTTTTCCGGCCTACCGCCAGAAGCAGGTGTTGGAATTTTTGAAGGAGCCGTTGAACGACCTCTGCATCTCGCGTCCGCGCGAGCGGCTGGAGTGGGGGATTCCGCTGCCGTTCGACGATGGCTACGTGACCTACGTGTGGTTTGACGCGTTGCTCAATTACTATTCGGCCGTGGCCGACCGGCCCGAGATCTGGGCCGAGGCGCACCATGTGATCGGCAAGGATATTTTGGTGCCGCCGCATGCGGTTTACTGGCCGATCATGCTGAAGGCGGCGGGGATTTCGCTGCCGAAGGGCATCATCGCCCACGGTTGGTGGATGACGCGCGGCGCGAAGATGTCGAAGAGCACGGGCAATGCGCTCAACCCGCTCGATCTCGTGACGGAGTTTGGCGCCGACGCCTTCCGCTATTTTCTGATCCGCGAGATGAACGTCGGGCAGGACAGCGACTTCACGCGCGAGCAGTTTCTCGTGCGCTACAACAGCGAACTCGCGAACAACCTGGGCAATCTGGTGAACCGCACGCTGAACATGACGACGCGGTTTGCCGGCGGCGTGGTGCCGGCGGCGGAGGTCGAGGAGGACCTCGAAAAGAGTCTGCGCGACCTGTGGACGAAGACGCGCGACGAGTTCCTGCCGCTGTGCGAGGGCTACCAGTTTCACACGGCCCTGGAGCGCGCGATGGTGTTTCTCACGGAGACGAACGCCTACATCGAGAAACGCGCGCCGTGGAAACTCGGCAAGTCCACCGAGGCGAAGGACGCGGCGTTGTTGCGCACGTCGCTGGCGACGATGGCGGAGGCGCTGCGGCTCGCGGTGGCGATCATCCAGCACATCACGCCCACGACGACGGAGAAGATCAACGCGGTGCTGGGCTACACGCCGGGGGCGGTGTGGCGCGACGAGTTGAATTGGGGCGGCAAGCTCACGGGTGCGAAGGTGGCGGGGGCGCTGGTGCTCTTCCCGCGGCCCGCGCCGCCGGAGAAGACGGCGGCGCCGGCGTGAGCGTGAGCACGTGAGGCCGTGACGATTTTGCCGATTCACCCCGCGGAAAACGCGTCGCCCGACGCGTTGCAGGCGTTTTTGACGCAGTGCCGGGCGGCGGCGGTGCGCGACGGGCGGGCGAAGCTCGTGAGCATTTCGCTCGCGGTGGATGCGCTCGATCCGCTCGCGGTGCTCGAATCGATTTTCGAGCCGGGGGAACCGCATTTTTACACGGAGCGTCCCGGGATCGAGAGCGCGATCGCGGGGGCGGAGGTGGCGGTGGCGTTCGAGGCGCGCGGGCCGGGGCGGTTTGCGGAGGTGCAGCGGTTCGTCGACGACACGCTGGCGCACACGATCGCGGTGGGGGACGTGAACGCGCCGTTCGGCGGGCCGCATTTTTTCGCGGGGTTTGCGTTTCACGACGAGGTCGAGGCCGGGGAGCGGTTTCCGGCGGCGCGCGTGTTTGTGCCGCGCTGGCAGGTGGCGCGGGCGGGGGCGACGACGACGGCGGTGGCGAATCTGCTCGTGACGCCCGAGGCGGAACTCGGGGCGCTGGCGGAGCGGGTGTGGCGGGCGCACGCGAAGTTCCGCGGTTTTCAATATCGCGACGTCGGGGCGGCGGAGGCGGCCGCCCCGCAGTCGCCCCGGTTTACGACGGCGGAGGCGGGGGACTACCGGCTGGCCGTCGCGCGGGCGATCGCGCGGATCGCCGCGGGGGAATTTCGGAAGATCGTCGTCGCGCGGGCGCAGGATCTGGAGGCGGACCGGCCGCTGCATCCCCTGCGGATGTTGAACGGACTGCGGCAGCGGTTTCCCGACTGCTATGCGTTCTCGTTCGCGAACGGGCGCGGGCAGAGTTTCATCGGGGCAAGTCCGGAGCGGCTGGTGCGCGCGAGCAAGGGCGTGCTGGAGACGGAGGCGCTCGCGGGCTCGATCCGGCGCGGCGCCGGGGCCAGCGAGGATGCGGCGCTGGCCGCGGCCTTGCTCGCGAGCGAAAAGGACCTGCGCGAACACCGCGACGTGCTCGACGACATCGTCGCGCGGCTCACGCCGCTCGGCCTCGCGCTGGAGTATGCGGCGAAGCCGCAGTTGCGCCGGCTCGCCAATGTCCAGCATCTGGATACGCCGGTGCGCGCGGTGCTGCCCGAGGCGGTGCGGTTGCTCGACGTGCTCGCGGCGCTGCATCCGACGCCGGCGGTCGGGGGGAGTCCGCGGGCGGCGGCGGTGGCGCGGATCCGGGAGCTGGAAGGGTTTCCGCGGGGACTGTATGCGGGGGCCCTGGGCTGGCTCAACGCGCGCGGCGGCGGCGAGTTTTTCGTGGGCATCCGTTCGGCCCTGGTGGACGGGGCGAAGGCGCGGGTGTATGCGGGGGCGGGGATCGTGGCGGGATCGGCGCCGGAGAAGGAGTTTGCGGAAACGGAGCTGAAGTTTAAGGCCATGCTCGACGCTGTGCTGACGCCATGAACGCCCCGACCCATTTTGATTGCCGCAACGTGAACGCGCTGTGGTGCAGCGTGCTGGCCGAGACGCTCGCGCGGCTCGGGGTGCGGGACGCGGTGATTTCGCCCGGCTCGCGGTCGACGCCGCTGACGCTGGCGCTGGTGCGGCACCCGGAGATCGCGGCGGTGGCGGTGCTCGACGAGCGCTCGGCGGCGTTTTTTGCGCTCGGGATGGCCAAGCGGGCAGGGCGGCCGACGGTGCTCGTCTGCACGAGCGGCACGGCGGGGGCGAACTACTATCCGGCGGTGATCGAGGCGCAGGAGAGCGGCGTGCCGTTGCTCGTGCTGACCGCGGACCGGCCGCCGGAGATGCGGGCGTGTGCGTCGGGGCAGACCATCGACCAGCAGCAGCTGTTCGGCGGGCACGTGAATTTTTTCCATGAGCTGGCGGTGCCGGAGGCGGGCGAGGCGGCGCTACGGTATCTGCGGCAGACGGTGGTGCACGCGGTCGGGCGGACCTTGCGGCCGGCGGGGCCGGTGCACCTGAATGCGCCGTTCCGCGATCCGTTGCCGCCGGTGGACGACGGCGGCGGCACGGCGCAGGCGGGCGGGAGGATCGAGTGGAGCCGGTTTTTTGCGGAGGTTGCGGCGGGCGGGGAGCCGGTGGTCCATGCGGCGGTGCCGCGGCTGAAACCGGAGGGGCGGGGTGTGATCGTGGCGGGGCCGGCGCAGCCGGCGGACCCGGCGGCGTATGCGGCGGCCGTCGGCGAGATCGCCCGGCGCCTCGGGTGGCCGGTGCTGGCGGACGGGCTGTCGCCGTTGCGGCATTACGCGGCGGCGGTGCCGCAGATCGTGACGTGCTACGACGTGATTTTGCGCAACGCGGGGGCGGCGGAGCGGCTGCGTCCGGAGAGCGTGCTGTGTCTCGGCGGCTGGCCGACGAGCAAGGTGTTGCGGGCGTGGCTCGAGGCGGCGGACGCGCCGACGCTGCTGGTGAGCGAGCGTCCCGACAACCGGGATGCGCTGCACGGGCGCACGCGGCAGGTGGCGGTGGGGTTGGCGGCGCTGGTCGAGCAGGTGGGGCAGTGGCCGGTGGCCGGGGAGCCGAACGGGTACGAGCGGAGGTGGGCGGCGGATGAGCGCAAGGCGCGGGCGGCGCTCGATGCGTGGCTGGAGGCGGCGCCCGGGTGGTTTGAGCCGAAGGTGGCGTGGTTGCTGGCGCGGCATTTGCCGGCGGCGACGCCGCTGTTCGTGGCGAATTCCATGCCGGTGCGCGACGTCGAGTATGTGGTGCCGGCGGGGAACCGGGCGCTGCGGATTCTGTGCAACCGCGGGGCCAACGGCATCGACGGGACGCTGTCGACGGCGCTCGGCGTCGCGCACGGGGCGGGGCGTCCGGCGGTGCTGCTGACGGGCGATCTCGCGCTGTTGCACGACACGAACGGATTTTTGCTGCGGCCGAAACTGCGCGGGGCGCTGACGGTGGTGTTGATCAACAACCGGGGCGGCGGGATTTTCGGCCACCTGCCGGTTGCGCAGTTCGATCCGCCGTTCGAGGAATTTTTCGCGACGCCGCAGGAGGCGGACTTCGGGAAGTTGGCGGCAGCCTACGGGGTGGAGCATGTCGTGGTGCGCGACGGGGCGCATCTGACGGAGTTGGTGTCCGTTTTGCCGACGAGCGGAATCCGAGTGCTGGAGGTGAAGACGGATCGGCGCGCCGATGCGGCGGGGCGGAAGCAATGGTTCGCCGAAGTGGCGGCGGGGTTGGGGTAGAGGGCGCGGAGCGGGCGGGGGGAAATCGCCCGCAAGCGGGCGGGGGGAATCGCCCGCAAGCGGGCTCCTACAACTGGATGGGGAGACCGACCTCGATGATCTGCATCGGGGGCAGTTGGTAGTAGTCGCGGGCCTGGCGGGCGTTGCGGCTGAGGAAACCGTAGAAGTGTTTTTGCCACTCCCACATGGCGGCCTCGCCGCCGGTGATGATCATCTCGCGGTTGAAATAGTAGGTGGCCTCGTTCGGTTTGAGGGGCACGCCGGCGTCACGGATGCGTTCGATCAGGGAGGAGACGTCGGGGGATTCCATGTAGCCGTAGTGGGCGACGGCGCGCCATACGCCCTGCCCGATCTCGCGGACCTCGAGGCGCTCAGAGTCGGGAATCTGCGGGACCTCCTCGGCGGTGACGCTGAGGAGCACGACCGTCTCGTGCAGGACTTTGTTGGCCTTCACGTGGTGGAGCAGCACGAGGGGCGTGCCGCGGGCGTTGCCGGCCATGAAGACACCGGTGCCACGCACGCGGGCGACATGTTTGCTTCCGGCGATGTTGCACAGCTCAGTCTCGGTGATCTCGTTGGCGTAAACCTTGCGGAAGATTTCGGTCTTGCCGGATTTCCACGTGTGCATGACGGCGACGACGCCGAGGGCGATCGCGATCGGGAGCCAGCCGCCGTCGAGGAATTTGTGCAACGTGGCGATGAAGAAGGTCGCGTCGATGGCCAGGAAGACCGCGCTGAGGGCGAGGGCGCGCCAGAGCGGCCATTTCCAGTGGTGGCGCATGACGATGAAGAAGGCGTAGCTGGTGACGACCATCGTGCCGGTGACGGCGATGCCGTAGGCGGAGGCGAGGCGGTCGCTGGAACCGAAACTGGCGACGACGGCGATGGCGGCGAGGGCCAGCGCGGTGTTGATGAGGGGCACGTAGATCTGGCCGACCTGATCGGCGTTGGTGTGCGTGATCCTGAGCCGGGGGAAATAGCCGAGCTGGATGGCGGAGCGGGTGAGGGAGTAGGCGCCGGAGATCACGGCCTGGCTCGCGATGATGGCGGCGGCGATGGAGAGCAGGGTGAGGGCGAGCTGGCTCCAACCGGGGGGCGCGAGGGCGAAAAACGGGTTGGCCGTGGAGGTGGGGTGGCCGATGACGTAGGCGCCCTGGCCATAGTAGTTCAGCAGCAGGCCGGGGAACGCGAAAAAATACCAGGCGCGGGCGATGGCCTTGCGCCCGAAGTGGCCCATGTCGGCGTAGAGCGCCTCGGCGCCGGTGACGGTCAGCACGACCGAGCCCAGAATCACGATGGCGCCGCCGGGATGGCTGAGCAGGAGTTTGATCCCGAGGAGCGGGTTGAGGGCGGCGAAAACCTGGGGGGTGTCCTTGATGTGCCAGAGTCCGAGCAGTCCGAGGGTGAGAAACCAGACGACCATGACGGGGCCGAAAATACCGCCGATGGTTTTGGAGCCCTTGTGTTGAAACCAAAACAGGCCGGCGAGGATGACGCAGGCGATGGTGGTGATGTAGGGCGTGAAAGCGGGGCTGAAGCCCTTGAGACCTTCGGCGGCGCTCAAGACCGAGATGGCGGGTGTGATCACGCTGTCACCGTAGAGCAGGGCGGCGCCGCTGAGGACGACCAGCACGGTAAACCCCATTTTGCCCGGGTGGTGGGCGGTCTGATGCCGGGAGTGGCTGAGCGCCAGCAGGGCGAAAATGCCGCCCTCGCCGCGGTTGTCCGCGCGCATGACGAACGTGATGTATTTGACGCAAACGACGAGGATGAGGGCCCACGTCATGAGGGAGAGGATGCCGAGCACCCCGTCGGCGCGTTCCGCGGGGGCGAGTTGCGCGAGGCACTCCTTCATCGCGTAGAGGGGGCTGGTGCCGATGTCGCCGAAGACCACGCCGAGCGCGCCCACGCAGAGGGCGGCTTGGGCCCCGGTTTTGACGGGCGTGGCGGTGGGACTGCTCATCGGAAAGGGCGGAGCATCCAGCATCCCGGGGGCGGCTCCAAGCAGTATTCAGGGCGGAGGAAAATCAGCTTGCTATGCCCAAGGTTGCTCTGGCCGGTGGACAACGGGGGCAAAAACCGCACGCTCTGCGGCTATGACACCCGACTGGAAAGTCGCCAAGACTTACACCGACATTCTCTATCACAAGGCCGGCGGCATGGCCAAGGTCACGATCAACCGGCCGGAGAAGCGCAACGCGTTTCGGCCGGAGACGGTGACGCAGATGTTCGACGCGTTCAGCGACGCGCGCGAAGATCCGGCGGTCGGGGTCGTGCTGCTCACCGGGGCGGGTCCGCACACCGACGGCAAATATGCGTTTTGCGCGGGTGGCGACCAGAGCGTGCGCGGGCATGCGGGTTACATCGGGGACGACGGCGTGCCGCGGCTCAACGTGCTCGACCTGCAAAAACTGATCCGCTCGATGCCGAAGGTCGTGATCGCGCTGGTCGCGGGTTACGCGATCGGCGGCGGCCACGTGCTCCATGTGGTGTGCGACCTGAGTTTGGCGGCGGACAACGCGATTTTCGGGCAGGTGGGGCCGAAAATGGGCAGCTTCGACGGCGGGTTTGGTTCCAGTTATCTGGCGCGGGTCGTCGGGCAGAAAAAGGCGCGGGAGATCTGGTATCTCTGTCGGCAGTATAACGCGGCCGAGGCACTGGACATGGGGCTGGTGAACAAGGTCGTGCCGGTCGCGGAGCTCGAGGCCGAAGGCGTGAAGTGGGCGACCGAGATTCTCGGGCACAGTCCGCTGGCAATTCGGCTGCTGAAGAGCGGCTTCAATGCCGAGCTCGACGGGCAGGCGGGCATCCAGGAACTCGCGGGCAATGCGACGCTGCTCTATTACATGAGCGAGGAAGCGAAGGAATTTCACTCGGCGCAGCGCGAGAAGCGGAAACCGGATGCGCGGAAGTATCCGTGGTTGCCGTGAGCCAGGCGCCCGGCCACCGGCCGGGCCTACAACCGGCACCTCACACGCGCTCGAGCTTGATCGGGTAAGTCTGGTTCGAGGCGAACTGCGCGACGTAGAGGCTGTCATCGTCGTCGACGAGCAGGTCGTGCGGGTGGAGGAACACGTCCTCTTGGTGGCGCATGGGCCGGAGTTGGCCGGCGTCGTCGTACACCGGCGGCGTGCCCGCGAGGTTTGCGACGACGCGCAGATTGGCGTCGAGGACGGAGAGGAAGCCGCGGCTGGCGCGGTCCTTCGGCCAGTTGTCGGCGAGGTGGGCGACGAAGAAGTGGCCGCCGTGCCGGCGGATTTGGCGGGGATTGCCGCCGGGCAGATCGACTTGGGCGAGTTTGCGCCCGTCGAGGTCGAGGCGGAGGAGGTGTTGCTGATCGCTCATGGCGATGAGCAGGGACGGGGCGGCGGGGCGGCTCAGATCCATCAGGCCGGCATGCGGGCCCCAGTGGGTGATGCCGCCCTCGGCGCCGCCGAAGATGCGCCGGAATTTTCCGTCGGCGCCGTAGTGCAAAATGTAATCCTTGCCGTAGCCATCGAGGACGTAGAATTCGCCGTTGGGCAGGTGGAGGGTCCACGACGGGCGATACTCGCTTTCCTTTTGGTATTTGCCGGTCGCTTCGGGCCAGCGCCACTCGTCGAGCGTGGTGCCGTCGAGGGTGGTTTTGACGACGCGATGGGTGGCGAGGTCGGTGAGGAAGAGGACTTCGCGGGGGCCTTCGGTGACGAGGGAGAGGCCGTGGGCGCCGGGAAACCGGGTGCCCCATTTGTGCACGAGCCGGCCCTGGCGGTCGTAGACGATGACGTTGTTGGCCGTGTGATTCGTGAGCAGAATGATGTGGCCGGCGCGGTCGCGGGCGAGGCCGTGGCAGTCTTTGACGGGGGTGGTGGAGTCGAGCACGCCCCAGCCGGGGACGACGCGGTAACGGAAATCGCCCTGGCCGAGGATCGGCGCGGGCGGCTGCGCACGCGAGGCCGTGCGGACGAAGGCACACGCGACGGCGGTGGTGGTGGCGGTGCGGAGGAAGTCGCGGCGGGCGAGGCGGGGCATGGGGAAAAATCCGGGGTGGGAAACCGCCGCTCCGTTAGTTATCGCGGCCGGCGGCCCAGCGTACGCCGCGGGCGATCAGGGTGAGGAACACGGGGTCATGCCAGGTGGCGTTGCCATGGCCATAGGTGGTGCCGAACACGCGCGTGCCGTAGTAGTCGTTGGTCCAGATCGCGGGGTAGGTCTTGCCGTCCTTCTCGCTCACGGAGGTCGCGAGGGCGGTCGTCTTCGGCCAGGTTTTTTCGATGATGTAGAGTTCGTCCATGGGGGTGATCCATTGGTCGGGGAAGCCGCGCATGGCGGGGTGGTTTTTCGCGGCGGCGGTCGGGTTGACGGGATATCGGGCCTGGTGGTCGTGGTGGCGGCTGGTGACTCCGAGGAACTCGCGCCAATCGTCGACGGCGAGGGTGCGGTAGGTGTGCATCGCGCAGTGGATCACGACGGCGGGCGTGCCGCCCTTGTGGGCGTTCGTGATTTTGCGGGTGTAATCGGGGTCGGCGAGGTCGGCGAAGCACTCGTTGTGGACGACGACGTCGTAGGGTTTGGCCCAGGAGGGATCGTCGTAGAGTTTGATTTTCGCGTTCTTGGTGGTGCCGCCCTCGTGGACGACGGTCCAGGTGATGGGGCCGAGTTTCTCGGTGGCCGCGGTGAGGGCTTTGGCCTGGAAAGCGTAGTCGTGGCAGCAGCCGCCGGTGATGAGGAGGGCGCGGAGGGGCTGGGTTTCGGCGGCGGTGCCGGTGAACGGGGCGGCCAGGGTGGCGAGCGCGAGGGAGAGGAGAGCGAGGAGGCGAGGTTTCATGAGGGGAGAGGGGACGATCAGGGATGCTTGGGGCGAGCGGAAACATCGGGCGCGGGCACGAAGACGGCCGCGCGGAGGACTTCGCCGCGCCCGGGGTCGGCGGGATCGGTGGCGGCGCCCGCCGTGGCGCAGGAGACGCGGTTGGTTTTGCCGTGGGGCCGGGCGTGGGGGCGAATTCCTGCGAGGGGCAGCAGGGGATCGTTGATCCCTTGCGCCACGCCGTCGGCGTCGTGCCTCTGGCGTTGGGCGGTGGCGGGCGCGTCGATGGGGTTGAGGCCAAGGCGAACCTGGCCGCGGGGGCGGATGTTGGCGGGCATCGGCAGGGCTTCCTCGGCGCGGACGGGACGCATGGCCAGGAAACCGCGGGACAA
>CAJAYO010000025.1 GCA_903948415.1 uncultured Opitutia bacterium
GGCCGTCAGCCGCGTCTTCTTGGGCGCCGACATCATCGATGTCGTTCGCACCATGCCGACGACGAATGCGGTGACGCTGCTGGGCGAGAAAATTGTGCCCCAAGATTCGGCCGGCATCCGGCAACCCTTGGACCTGAATCAAGAATGGTTCCCGTCGCCGGTGAACACGGCCACGACCGAAACCGTGCCTTATTACAGCAGTGTTTTGCGGGGAGACGGACGGCTGGATTATTACGCCGAGCGCGAGAACGACAGCCCTGACCGGATCACGTTTTATTGGTTGGCGAGCCAGACGGTGGGCATCGCTTTTCCGGAGCCGGGTGGGCCGATGATGCCCAGCATCTCGTGGCCGCAGCTGAAAAACGCTTACACGCAGACGTGGCCCGCCGGCCTCGCCAGCTACGCCCACAATCTGGTGGCGGCCGCGGGGAGCACGGCGCTGACGGGGGTGCCGTTTGCCACGGGCGCTTTGCCCACGTTGGTGTTCCAAGATGATCCGGCCCAGACCGAAGCCAAGATCGACCTGAATTCCCAGCGCTTGCTCGTTAATTTTACCGGGACGGATGGGCTGAATCGCACGCTCCTGAAGTTCACCAACGGCACCAAGATTTGGTACGTCCGGCTCTACACCCAATCGGTCAGCCGCACGGGCTTCCAAGAGAGCGACGGGGCCGCCGCCCTCACCGGTGCCGCCGTGGTCGGACAGCGCCTGGTGGCGCCGCTCGGCTATGAGACCGCCGGTTACATCGAAGCGGGGACCAATTTCCACCCGACGGCCTATTTGGATCCGCTCGCCGTCGGCGTGACCGACTCCGCCCGCGGGGCCATCATCCCGGTCAATGCGCTGCCCGGCGCGGCCACCCTGTCCGTCTGGTGGCTCAAGGCGGTGCCGGCGCCCAGTGCTGATTTCCAGCCGTTCTTCCTGCCGGCGAAAAAAGGCGTCTATCTTACGGCCTACCCCACGGTGGCCGACAAAATCGTCCTCGCGTCGAATGCGGGCTCGGGGGACTTGAGCGCGGCGGAAGCCGCCGGTCAGCTCTATGTCCAAAACAACCGCGCGTTGCCGGGCTTCAATCCGAACGAGGAACATGCGTTGATGCTCAACGGCCGGGCCTACGCCCTGCGCGACGATCTCAACGTCCTCGGGGCCAATGCGGCGACTTATACTTCGGAGCCGGCGGTCCTGATTTATCATACCTCGCCGACTGACGGGCGCCCCGCCATGCACGTCTTCAAAGTGCAGCGCGAACTCAGCCCGGCCGTCTTCACCTACCCGATTCTCGCCGGCGCGTTGGTGCCGGCCCCGATGCCGATCCCCCTCTTGCCCCTGGCGCTGGACCCGGTCACCGGGCTGCCCAAGAACACCGAAGTGGCGCTGGCCGGCGATGCGGCCCAGATCGTGGCGAGTGCGGCGGCGGACGTGAAAACGGCCTACGCCAGCTTCCTCTTCCTCGATCGCAAAGGCTATCACTGGGTCTACCGCGGCCCGCACGATACGACGAAGACGCCCACGTTTGGCATGAAGTTCTGGTACCCGATGCGGGACGGATTTTATTTGCCCAGTCTGACGACCCAACCCGTGGCCGGCACGCCTTTGCCCTATTTGCGCCCCCTGGTCGGCTCGACCCCGCAGGGCGATCCGGTCACCGGCAGCCCGCTGACGATTACGTACACCCCGACCTGGCCGGCCAATGCGCCGGAGTTGCGGGTAGGGGAGACGCTCACGCGGGCCAAGTTTGGGTTGCCCGGCGTTTACGGGCAAACCAGCGCCCAGGTGCTTTACCAGCAGTCGCTGGCCGGGTGGTCCGCGACGTCGACGACGTCGACCGCGACGTCCAAAACCAGTGTGGTGTTGCACGATCCGTTTCGCGAAAAAACCTTCGCGCTCGGGGCGCCCGGCGGCCTCGCCACGCTGCCGACCTCGCTCCTGACGACGCAGAGCGACGGCAAACAGTACTTCCAGCGCCTGGCGCCGCATCTGCAGCCGTATGTTTATTTTGATCCCATGCGGGGCACCGCGGGCTCGTTGGTGTTCGCGGGGAAATTCTTCGCGGAAGTCCTGGGCGAGGATTATGTCGGCCTCAACGTCCTGCCCCTGGCCGATCGCCAGCGCCTCCTCGATCTCGTGGCCGTCGGCGACGCCAACCTCAGCTTCTGGACGAGCGCCATCGACGCGCTCACCACGACGGTGCAGACCTTCCGGCCGGATCCGCTCAAGAAGGGGGCCTACGCGGTCGATCCGGCGCTGACGGTCGCGGTCAATGCGGCCACGGCGGCGACGGTCAGCAGCTCGGAGACGGCGGTGGCAAACTATGCGGTGACCAGCACCGGCCAAGGCAGCGGGTGGGTGACGATGGTGTTCGGCAACGGCCGCGCCTTCACGCCCGAAGGCGAGGCGGTGAGCCTCCAGCTCTTCCGCGTGGCGCCGCAGCTCTACCCGGGGGAAGTGAAAGTGCTGACGGCGGCCAATCCGCTGGATGAGCAGGTCACGCTGCGGCACACCGCGGATTTTGCGGCCAAGCCCGACGACTACGAATTTGAATGGCGTTACGCGCCGCCCCAGAGCGGCCTGGCCCCGTCGATTTACACCTACACGATGACGTCGCGGCTGGTTAAAACCGGCTGGAAGCAGCTGCAGAACCCGGGCACCGCGCGGCCGACGGCGACCCAAATGGCGACGGCGGTGACGGCGGATTTACCCCGCCAATTGACGATCAAGAACGTCAACTATGTGGCGGCGACGAATCCGCCGGGCATCGTGTTGGGTTCCGGCAGCGGCGTGGATTTCAGCACGACCGGCGTGCCCTCCATGATCGTGTTCAGCGCCGACTTGGATGATTACGCCGGCTTTGCCCTCTCCATCAACGATATCACGGCCATCTCCTACAAGGTGCCCGGCACCACCCCCTCGGCCAGCCCCACCACCGGGCTCGTCACGACTCCGCAGGGCGGGTTGAAGCTCCAGTTTGTCCTCGACGAAAACTACTTCCGGAAAGCGGTCAACAAGATCGAAGTGGCGCTCTATACCAGTGCCGATGTGGGGGCGCAGAGCTCGGTCAATTTCGCGCTGCATGCGTCCCAGGAGACCGACCAAGTCGTGGTCGCTGGCTCGCCGTGGACGAAGCCCACCGGGACCTTGAGCAACATCATCACTGTGGGGGGCTCGCCGACGAGTCCCTTGGGCAGCCCGCTGCTCGTGATGTCGGATAACTATTTCACGATGCGGTATCGGCCGAAGATCGCGAAGGGCAATCTTCTGGCCCTCGGCGCCGATCAGAACGTCGTCGCCTGGTCGCGGTGGACGGACGCGAAGCTGGTCGAAGGCTGGGTGAAGCGGGTGCTCGCGGGCATCAACCCCTTCAACCAGCGGATGAGTGACCTCGGGAGCAACGCCGTCAGCACGGATGTCAGCCTGCTCACCCAAGCGGGCAAGCGCTGGGAAGGCAATGTCGCGCTCAGCCTCGCCAGCATCAACGATTTCGGCCTGATTGAAATCTACGAAACGCTGCTGAACCGGGCCAAGACCATCAGCATCGATGCGGGCTACGACTATGGGGCGGCGAACGATGCGCTCCTCCTGGCCGCCGGCTACCTGAACGATCTCTACGTGATTTTGGGCAACGAGGCCTATGCCGACGCCGCCGATCCCACCATCTCCGTGGATTCGGGTGGCGTGGCGGCCGAAGTGAGCACCACGCGCTTTGCCTTCGAAGGCCAGGCCGCGAGCGTCCTCGAAGAGGAGCTGGTGCTTTTGCGCGGGCGTGATGACAGCCAGGCCCCCGGGGTCGCCGTCAGTCCGGTTTACAACCGTCTGGTCTGGAATTATACCCGGGGCATCAATTCGGGCGAGGCGCTGTATGCGGTGAACTACAACATTACCGACAAGGCGGGCAGCAGCACGGCCAACGGGGTGGTGGATGCGGCCGATGCGCAGCGGATGTTCCCCCAGGGTCACGGGGATGCCTACGGGCATTATCTCTCCTCCGTTAAGGGCTACTACCAACTTCTCCAAAATCGCAACTTCACGTGGTCGCCGCGGATTGAGGCCGTGACGGTCCTGGGGCAGCCGGTGGCGGTCGATTACTTTGATGAGCGCAAGTTTGCCGACTCGGCCAGTGCGCTGGCGCGCACGGCCCAGCAAGTGCTCACGTTGACCTATCGGCAGCGTTACAAAGACGACCCGGCGGCCGGTTGGGGCGCCTTGCGCGACGGCATCAACAACGGCCGGACCGGGGTGTCGCGCCACTGGGGGGTGGATGAATGGGCGGCCCGTTCCCTCCAAGGCAGTTATTTCAATTGGGTGGTGGGCAATGCGCTTTTGCCGGACAAGGATAACGATCCGGAACACTCGGGCATCTCCATCATCGACCGGCGCACGGTCCCCGCGTTGCAGGAAATCGCCCTGGCCGGGGGCAGCTTGCAGACCACCTTGGACAACGCGAATTCGCGGCTCAATCCCCTCGGGCTCAGTCCCGGGGCCATCGCCTTCGACATTTCCCCGGCCGAGCTCAAGGCGGGCAAGAGTCACTACGAGCAGATCTACGACCGGGCCCTCCGGGCGGCGAACAACGCCAAGGGGGCCTTTGATCAATCCGCCAAGATGGCCCGCATGTTGCGGACCCAAACCCTTTCGGTGGACAGTTACGCGGCGGCCATTGCGGACCAGGAAGCGGCCTACGTGCGGCAGTTGGTCGATATTTACGGCAAACCCTACAGCGGGGAAATCGGCCCCGGGAAGGTCTACGCCCAGGGCTATGACGGACCGGATACCTTGGAATGGTTCATCATCGACCGGCCCAGCGGGCTGTTGGTCGACCCGACGGCGACGACCAGCGCCACGATCACCGTGCCCAAAAACTTCCGCCAATTCACGGGTTTCAGCTTCGACGACATCAAGGCCTCGTACGACGGCACGGACACCCAGGAACGCACGGTCGTCATCCAGCAAAATCGTTTCGTGCAATTTGCCGATCTCTGGGCCAACGGGGCCGGCACCCTGGGCGCCCGCCCGGTCACCGGCACGATCCAGCAGGCGCTGCTCGATGCCCATCAGGCGCAGGTGGAGCTCCTGGGCCAGGTGGATCAGTACCGGGCGCGAAAAGAGATTTTCAAACGCCGCGCCGATTTGTACGCGGAAATGGTGCGGGTCAGGAACCTCGCCGGCGCCAGCGAAAAATCCTATCTGGCGACGATCAAGGCCAAGCGCTATCTGGCGGCCAATCTGACTACGTCGGCGGCCACCTTGGAACAAGCGGCGAGCGCGATTGACGCGATTATGGGCGCTGCCTCGGAATATGTCCCCCGGTTCGTGGGCTTCTCGATGGATGTGCTCCGGCCGGCGTCGGCGGCCATCGAAACCGCGGGCGTGGTGGCCTCGATTGTGATGAACATCGCAGCCGGTGCGATCTCGACTGCGGCCGACCGAGTGGCGGTCGACCAAGAGCAAATGGAAACGGATATGGAGCAGGCGCTCGCGGCCATCAATGCGAGCTACGAAGATGCCCAGATCGCCTACGAGTATGAATTGTTGTACCGCGAGCTCGTGCAGAGCCACTTCGAGATCGCCGCCGCGGCGCTCAAGTTCCAGCGGGCCACGGAGCAGATCAACAAGCAGATCGACAACGGGACCCGCCTGCTCGCCGAGCGCGAGGTGTTCCGCCAGCGGGCCGCGGCCATCGTTCAAGGTTACCGCACCCGCGACGTCGTCTTCCGGACCTTCCGCAACGAGGCCTTGGAGCAATACCGCTCCCTCTTCGACCTCGCCAGCCGCTACACCTACCTTTCGGCCAAGAGTTACGACTACGAGACCGGCTTGCTCGGTTCCACCGCCGGCCAAGCCGTGCTCGATGCCATCGTGGCCTCCCGCGCGCTGGGCGATCTCACGGGCGGCGTCCCGCAGGTCACCGCCGGCGGAACGGGCGATGCCGGGTTGGCCGGCACCCTGGCCCGCCTGCAGACCGATTGGTCGGTGGCCAAATCGCGGCTCGGGATCAATAATCCCGACCAAAACGGCACGCTCTTCTCGCTGCGCCGCGAGCTCTTCCGCCTGCGGGACGACCCGACGATCACGACCGATGACACGGCGTGGCGCCAGCAGCTCGAGCAAAGCATGGTGCCCAATGTGCTCGCCGATGCGGATGTGGCGGCGCTGTGCCGCAACCTCCAAAAGCCCAACGGCAGCGCGATCCCCGGGATCATCATTCCCTTCCGCACCGCGGTGCAGCATGGCCAGAACTTCTTCGGCCTGCCGCTGGCGGACGGTGACCACGCCTTCTCGCCGTCCAATTTCTCCACCAAGATCTACTCGGTCGGAGTCGTCCTCGCCGGTTACGTCGGCATGGATCCGAATTTGAACGGCAGCACGGTGCCGACGGTCGTCTTTGGCTCGACGCCCAACGCCCTGAGCGCGACGCCCTATGTTTATCTGATCCCCACCGGTACCGACTACATGCGGGCGCCGCCCCTCGGGGATACCGACATCATCCGCGGCTGGAAAGTGGCGGACCAAGCCCTGCCGCTGCCCTTCAATTTGGGGGCGACCGCTTTCTCCTCGGGCAGCTATGTCTCCGCCACGGGCACGCTGAGCGAAACCCCCTGGGTGTTGCGCCGGCATCAGGCCTTCCGGCCGGTCAGCGATCCGTCGTTTTTCTACAGCACGGTCCCGGCCGAATTCACCAGCTCGCGGCTGGTGGGGCGCAGCGCGTGGAACAGCGGGTGGAAACTCGTGATTCCGGCCTACGCGCTCTACTCCAACGAGCAAGAGGGCCTGAACCGGCTGGCGGCCAGCCTCACGGACATCAAACTGTTCCTCCGCACCTATTCCAACGCCGGCAACTGATTCATGCGCACTTCCTTCCTGTCTCTCCGGGCTTTGATTGGGTCACCGTCCCGCC
>CAJAYO010000026.1 GCA_903948415.1 uncultured Opitutia bacterium
CGCGCAAAACGACGTGTGCCGGCGCTTGTTGGAATCGAAGGGGCTGATACGGACGAGACGGTGCACGCCGCGCTCGGCCTTGGCGTAGCCGTAGGCATTTTCCCCCTTGATGAGAATGGTGGCCTTGCTGATGCCCGCGGTATCGCCGGGCTGCACGTCCATGAGTTCCACGGTGAAATTCCGCCGCTCCGCCCAACGCGAGTACATGCGGAAGAGAATATCCGCCCAGTCGTTCGACTCGGTGCCGCCGGCCCCGGCCTGAATCGAGAAAATCGCGTTGTTGCGGTCGAACTGCCCGGTGAGGAACGACGCGATTTCCAGTTCGTCGAGCTCGGCGACGAAGGCGGCGAGCGTCACCTTGAGTTCTTTGTCGTAGGCTTCCTGGGCGGCGGCGTCTTCGCCCTCCATCAGCTCGATCATGACCGCAAGGTCGTCGATTTTCTTCTGAAACGCGACGACCGGGAGCACGGCCTTCTTCAGCGCGTTGAGCTTCGCGATGTGTTTCTGGGCCCTCTCGTTGCTGGTCCAGAAATCGGGCGCGCCCATCTGGGCGTCCATGGCCTCTATTTCACGCTGCTTTTGATCGCAGTCAAAGAAACCTCCATAGATGCCCCGAGCGCTTCTTGATGGATTCGATTTGGTTGAGATTTTCGGTGGAGACCATGGTGACGAGCGGTCATGGCCGCAAAGTGCGACGGAAGTCGCAAGGGGAAAATCGGACCGGCGCAGACTTTGCGCGGACGGAGACGACCCCGCCCGCGGTCGCACCGTCGCGGAGCTCAGACACGGAGCACGCCCGCCGCCTGCTCGGCGAGGAAGCTTGCATAGGTCTTTTCCACGCCTTCGCGCAGGGCGATCTTCGCCTGCCAACCCAAGCCCGCGAGACGCGAGACGTCCATGAGCTTGCGCGGCGTGCCGTCGGGCTTCGTCGCATCCCACGCAATCTGTCCGCTGAAACCGGTGACGGCGGCGACGCACTCGGTGAGTTCGCGGATGGTCACATCCGTGCCGGTGCCGACATTGATCCAGTCCGGCGGACGATCGAGCTTGAGCAGAAACGCGCAGGCATCGGCGAGATCGTCCACGTGGAGGAATTCGCGCTTCGGCGTGCCCGTGCCCCAGGCCACGACCTCGGCGCGGCCGGCGGTTTTGGCCTCGTGAAATTTGCGGATGAGCGCGGGCAACACGTGCGAATTCTGCAGATGGTAGTTGTCCCCGGGGCCGTAGAGATTGGTCGGCATCGCGGAGTGGAAGAGCACGCCGTATTGCTTCCGATAGGCTTGGGCCAGCTTGAGACCCGTGATTTTCGCAATCGCATAAGCCTCGTTCGTCGGCTCCAGCGGGCCGGTCAGAAGGCACTCCTCGGGCATCGGTTGCGGCGCGTGCTTCGGGTAGATGCACGAGCTGCCGAGGAAGAGCAGGCGTTTCACCCCCTGCCGGTAGGCGGCGTGAATCGTGTTCGCCGCGATGGCGAGGTTCTCAAAGAGAAACTCGGCCGGGTAGGTGTTGTTCGCCTGGATGCCGCCGACTTTCGCCGCGGCGATGATGGCGACATCGGGCTTTTCCGTCGCGTAAAACGCCTCGACCGCCGTCTGGGACGTGAGGTCGAGCTCGCGGCGCGTGCGGAGGAGCAGCGTGGTGCCCGGCTCGCGCGCGAAGCGCCGCACGAGCGCGCCCCCCACCATGCCGTTGTGACCTGCGATGTAGACCCTCATGCGAAAGGAGCGCGGGACGGATTGGGCAGATTGGCGATCTGCGCCTCGCGCTTGGCGAGTTCGAGGTCGGCCTCGGTCATGATTTTTACGAGCTCCTTGAATTTCACCTTCGGTTCCCAGCCGAGCTGGCGCTTCGCTTTCGCGGGATCGCCGATCAGCAGCTCGACCTCGGCCGGCCGCTCGTAACGGGCGTCGTAGCTCACGTATTTCTCCCAGTCGAGATTCAGCAAGCCAAAGGTCTCCTGGATAAATTCCTTCACCGAGTGCGTCTCGTTGGTCGCGACCACGTAGTCGTCCGGCGTTTCCTGTTGGAGCATCACCCACATCATCTCGACATATTCCTTCGCGTAGCCCCAGTCGCGGCGGGCGTCGAGGTTGCCCATGTAGAGCCGGTCCTGCAGGCCGAGTTTGATGCGCGTGGCGGCGCGGGTGATCTTGCGCGTCACAAACGTCTCGCCGCGGCGCGGACTCTCGTGGTTGAACAGAATGCCGTTGGACGCGTGGAGATGGTAGCTCTCGCGGTAGTTCACCGTCAGCCAGTAGGCATACATCTTGGCGCAACCGTAGGGCGAACGCGGCCAGAACGGGGTCGTCTCCGTCTGGGGGACTTCCTGGACCTTGCCATACATCTCGGAAGAGGAGGCCTGGTAGAACCGGCACTTTTTCACGAGGCCGGCTTCGCGGATCGCCTCGAGGATGCGCACCGACCCGAGGCCGACCACGTCGCCTGTATATTCCGGTATGTCGAAGGACACGCGAACGTGCGACTGCGCGCCGAGGTTGTAGATTTCGTCCGGCTGGAGTTCGTAGAGGAGCTTCACCATCTGCACGGAATCGGCGAGGTCGCCGTAGTGAAGATGCAGCTTCACCCCATTCACGTGCGGATCCCGATAAAGGTGGTCGATGCGGCTCGTGTTGAAGGTCGAGGCGCGGCGGATCACGCCGTGGACCTCGTAACCTTTGGCAAGCAAGAGCTCGGCGAGATACGATCCGTCCTGACCCGTGATGCCGGTGATGAGGGCTTTCTTCATAAGAGGAGCGCGGACGCTAGGCGGGCGCCCACCCACGCGGCAAGCCCGCGCAATCGAAGATTTCGGCCGCAACTTGGGTAAAGTCGACCGGCCTACGCTCGCACGCCCCCCCCGGTCGCGCTCATCGCGCGGGCCGCTGCCCGCGTGAAGGCCCATCCGCGGACCGCATTTTTTCGATCTCGAAATCCGTCGAGCTCACCCCTGCATCGACGTCCCTCCGCCGACGGGTGCGTTTTGCGCGTGGATCATCCGACTAACCGTTTGGGCGCGGGTGCCGGTGGTTTCACGGCCAGCGGACTCCCCCAAATCAACAGATCGAGCTCGACCACCTCGGCCGACAGGCGCCCCCTCAACGAAATCTCCCGGATTCGGCGCCCGGCGCCGGCGCACGAGCCAAACGTCCTTCGCGAAAGGTCTACCCCGGTTTGAACGCCGGAATCTCGGCGACAATAATTTCGGTGAGACTGCGCGCCGCGGCGGTGCGCCCACCCGCTTCCCGATCGCGCGCCAACGCGAGCGCCCGCGATGCCTCCGCGAGCCG
>CAJAYO010000027.1 GCA_903948415.1 uncultured Opitutia bacterium
CTTCTTCCGCGCCCTGCGCCGCGCCAACTACAACGGCCGCCTCACCGTCGAGGCCGACTGGACCGATCTCCCCAACCAAGTCGCCCCCGCCCTCGCCGCCCTCCGCACGCAGCTGCGCGACTCCGGCTACTGAGCCCGGGGTGGGCCACCGACCGCCAACGCCGCAGTCTATCGTTTCACCACCGCGACACACTCGATCTCGAACTGCAACGATGCTGGCAGGCAGCTTGTAATCGTCGTCCGGGCCGGAAACGGCACGGCGAAATATTCCCGATAGAGCTCGTTGTAACGGCCGAGATTCTCCGGATCGCGCACGTAGTTACGTGTCTGCACGACGCAGGTCAGATCGGCTCCCGCGGTTTCGAGCACCTTGCGCAGATTCTCGACTGAGCGTCGAAATTCCCCCTCGAAGGTATCGCTTACGATTTGCCCGGCGGCATCGACTGAAGCCTGCCCGGACACGAAGATCAGTTCGCCAACGCGCACGGCCGGGCTGAACGGCAGATGCGAAACCGGGGTGTCGGGATTACGAGGGTAGGAGACAATTGGATTCATGAGAAAGTGCAGGAAAACGTCGTGGCGGTGTCCAGCGGCCAAACCGGCCGAAGCAGCCGGCACCACGTAAACTGGCCGAGGCTGCTCGAACACGGTCCGCGCGTGTCGACGTAGTGCGAGGCCCGCGCGATCGGATCGTAAGCGCGTTTGTGCGCAACCGCGGCCTTCACCCCGATCACGGCAAAGTCACTCGGCTCCAGCCCTTGGCTGCGCAACTGCCCGAGATCAAACGGCGGCGTTTTCCGGCTCGTGAGCAAAATCGTCACTCCCGCACTGCGCACCACCGCACAGGGCCCCATTTCGAAATGCGCCCCGACCATCGAGGCGAGATGGCTCTGTTTGTCCTCGAGTTCGAACCCTCCCCCGCTCCGCGACACGAGCGTCGCCGCCAGCGACACCGGACCTTCGTCGAGCCGCGAACCCCGTCCGCCGACCGCCATCTCCCGCGTCGCGCCAATCGCGAGATCGGCCAACGCCGCGACAGCCACGGGATCATTGATCACGACGAGACTGTTCGCCACGCGGTGCACGAGCAGGGCGCGCAAAATCCCCGTGCAGTCGCCAGGCGCACCAGCCCCGATGTTGTCGGCCGGCTCCACGAGGAGAACCGGCCCGGGCTGCGCAGCTTCGGCGGCGATCCGCGCCACCACTTCGTCCACACCCGGATAACGCACATCCCCGCGCTCCCGCAGCGACCACGCGAGCTGCGCCCCCACGAGCAACCAGCCGTGCGCCGCTTCCGGCGCCGCCAGCGTCACGAGGCTCAGCGAAACGCCCGTGTCCGGCGTGTCGGCAAACGAAAACCCCGCCGCCACATTACACGCCCAAACGTCCGGTTGGGTCGCCTCCAAGTTGTGCGCGTAGAGTTCGAGCGAGAGCATCGGATCGACGGCCGTGCCCGTTCCCGGCGGCGCCCAGATAATCGGCGGCCGGCCCCACACCATGTGCGGCACCCGGCGTTCGCGCAGGCAGCGCCCGAGCAGGGCCGTGCCGCGCCGCGCGGCGTCTTTCGCGTCAATATGCGGATTCTCCCGATACATCACGAGGCCATTGGCCAGCGCGCACATCTTGGCGGAAACGTTGGCGTGCAAATCCAGCACTCCAAAAATCGGCACCGTGTCCGCTCCGGGCAGCAACCGAAGGCGGGCCAGCAACTCGCCTTCCGCATCGGCGAACGATTCCGTCACCATCGCTCCGTGCAAAACCAGGAAGACTCCGTCCACGCCCGCCGCGAATGCCGGTCGCGCGCGCACTTCAAATTCCGCCCAAAACGCCTCAAACGCCGCATCCGCCACCGTGCCACTCGGGGTCGCCCGCGCGTCGATCGTGGGAATGACCTTGAACCCCTGCTCCGCGGCCTCCTCGAGGAACCCGTCCGTCGGCGAACCGTCGCCGCGCTTCCGCCCTACGGCCTCGTCCACGACGACATCGAAATCATCCCAGCACGTCACCTGATCCACGAACGTGTGCGTCTCGTGGAAAAAACCGGCGGTCAGAATTCGATAGGCCATCGTCAGGTGGCGGGTTTCCAACCGGCGGCGTGTCGCGCGATCGCCCGGCGGGAGCGGACGAGCGCTTCCGTCACGTCGGCTTCGGTGTGGGTTGTGCTGATCGACCAGATACCGCGCTCGATGGCGCGCACGCCTTCCTCGAGCAGGCACCGGCGCAGGTGGGCCCAACGCGGTGCGTCGTGTCGCTGCACATAGTCGCGATAGTCGCGGATCAGGCCCTCGCCCGCTCCCGGTTTCAGCATCACCGCATGGAAGATCAGGCCGGGCCCTTGCGGCCGGAGTGCCACGTCGTGCTCGCGGGCTAGCGCAGCCAGACCGGTCATCAGCCGTTGGCCGAGCGCCTGCGTCGCGGCGGGAAACTCCGGACCCTGCGCCCGCACCTGGTCTAGACACCACTTGCTCGCCGCAAGGCAGAGCGGGTTGGCATTGAGCGTGCCGGCATGCACGATTTCGCCCGAAAGAATCTTGGCCATCGCCGCGCGCGTGCCCGCCAGCGCGGCAAACGGGGTGCCTCCACCGATGGCCTTGCCGAGGATGGTCAGGTCGGCCCGAAAGCCATAGAAACCCTGCGCACTCGCGGCGCCAAACCGGAAGCCGGTGATCGTTTCATCAGAAATCATCAGCATGCCGTCGCGATCGCAGAGCTCACGGATGGTCGCGAGTTGGCCGGCGACGGGTTCGAGGCAGCAGGTGTTGCAGAGCACGGGCTCAAACACGATCGCGGCGATCTGGCCGCGGTATTCGTCGACCTTCCGACGGAGGTGCGCGGGGTCGTTCCAACGCACCACGACGAACTGGTCGAGCACTTCGGGAATTACCCCTTTGCTCGGATGAAGGCGCGCGGGCGACTCGTCGTCCCCCCACGCAGCCGGCGGGTTCGCAAAACCGACCAACCCTTCATCGGCCCAGCCATGGTAGTGGCCCTCGAATTTCAGGATAAGCTTCCGTCCCGTGTGGGCCCGCGCCAGACGGAACGCCGCCAGCACGACCTCGGTGGCGGAGTTGTTGAACCGCACGAGTTCCGCAGACGGCAGCATGCTTTGCACGCGCTCGGCGACCTCGATTTCGAGTTCGCTCTGCGCCGCCCAATGCGTGCCGAGCTTCGCCTGCGCGCCGATCGCCTCCGCCATCCCGGCCGGAGCGTGCCCGTAAAGCAAGGCTCCCTGCCCGAGCTGGAAGTCGAGGTAGTGGTTGCCGTCAACGTCCCAGAGATTCGGGCCGCTGCCCCGCGCAAAATAGAGCGGTACGGGCGCCTCCATTTTTCGGATGCCGCTGTTCACGCCGGCGGCGATGCTGTTTTGGGCCCGCTGAAAGAGCTCCTGGGATTTGGCGAAGGTGTAGGGCATGACAAAAATTCGGCGGTTAACGGACCGGGACGCGGTTCCAGATTTTCTCGAGATCGTTTTGGTAGTCGTAGCGCACTTCGAGGTCCGTGACTTCGACCGGCTTGCTCGCGCCGGCGACCGTGAGCGCAAATTCGTTGGCCCCACGCACCGGCCTCAGCCCCGCCGTGAGCGCCACGTGGAGATATTCTTCCGCTTGGTCGGGCTGACGCGGCGGAGTTTTCACGAGTTGTTTCGTGACCACGCGCACACCGCTTGTCGGCGGACCGTCGAACAGCGGTTTCCCATTCAGCGCGATCGCGACCGTCGCGCCCTCCGGCACCGCCCGCAGCCCCACTCGCAGTTCACACGCCTGCAAAGGAAACGGGCCCGCCGAAAAATTTTCCGCGATCGAGAGCACGATCCGTGACGTGACACCCGGCGCGAGCTTCGTCGGCAGTTGTTTCCCGTAAGCGTAGGATCCGGGACCGTCGAAATAGTTGCTCTTGGTCACCGCATAAACGGCGGACTGACCGCGCAGATTCTCAGTCCGCGCGAGATCGCGAAACACGTGATAGAGGCGGTCGTCGTGCGGGCGCTCGGCGCCGAAGGCGTTGTAGAAATTAAAAAGATAAAAGCCGTCGGCGCCCATCGCGCGATAGTTCGCCGCCGCGCCGCGAATCTCTTCCAGCGTGCCGTTGCGGCCGACCGCGGTGCCGGCATAGCGGTTCTCTCCCGCGGCTGGAAACGGCAACCGCCACGCGGTGCGCGGATAGAGCGAGGCATGGACCCGCACGCCGTGCTGCTTCCCGAGCGCGACGAGGTCGGCGATCGGCATGTCGCCTGCGAGCGTCATGATCTGCGCCGGGGAAACGAGATCGACGAGGCCCTCGCGCATCCAGCGCTCCACTTCGAGGCCGGCCGTGGTGCAATCCGTGACCGACGGCGGCACGCGCACAAAAAGATACATCGGTCGTTTCTCGCTCACGGCGAGTTCGTCGAGCCGCGCACGCACACGGCGCACCAGTTCGGTGATGAGCGGCGCACCGACCGTCGCCTTGCCCTTGGGGAAGAAGACTTGGAAGCGGTTGAAATCCAGTTCGAAGCCGTCGACGAGCTCGCGGTTGCGCGCGAGCGCCTCGAACACGGTGTCCAGCCGAAGCTGCCGAACCGCGGCGTGGGTGTAGTCCAACAAATTCCCGTAGGCGGCCTGAAACGCCAAGGGCGATTCCTTGATCGTATATTCGTGGCGATGCTTGAACCAAAACTCGCTCGTCATCGCATGCGCGTCGGGATTCGCCATGAAATGCGCGTCGTTCATGCGCAGACTCGGGATGAAACGCAGCCCGAGCTGCTTCGCCGTCTCGCCCGCCGTGCGCACGGCGTCGGCGCCTTGCGCGAGGCACACGCGCGCATTCTCCATGCGTTTCTCCATCAGCGATCCGGGTTTCTCATCGGGCGACTTCCGCCAGCCCACCCGGCTCGCGACCTCGGTGTTGTAGTAGAGCAGATCGCCGCCCATGCCGATACAGTAGACAAACGTCTTCACCGGTGTATCGGCGAGCGCGCTGACGTTGAGCCGGAGAAATTCCTCCGCTTTCGCACGGTCCGGCACCACAAACGCGAGATCGGCATCGTCGTTGAACACCACGCCGAAATCCGGTCGCACGCGGGGGGTTGCAGTCGCGGCGGCGCAAAGCAAAAAACCAACTATGAAGCCAACGAGCGTTTTTTTCATCGCGGGACTTGGGCGGAAAGTTGACCGATCGTAACGTGCCCGGTGTCGGCATCGGCACGAAATTCGACCCGAAGGTAATTCACGCCGAACTCCGCGCGCCGCCTCGCCGCGACTCGCACCGGCGTCTTACCGTCGACGCTGACGAGCACTTCGCCAGCTTGCGCTGCGCGGCTCCACGTGAGCGTGAGATCGTGCGCGCGACCGTCGGCGGGTAATCCGATCTTCGCCGCCTCCAGCGTGAACACGGCGTGTTCCGCCGCGTGCTTGTCGTCGATGCGGTTGAAATGATCATTGAGACTCAGGCGGACGGCCTTGGCCTGCGCAGGGATTAGAATTTTCGCCCGCAACTCGCCCTCCGCAGAAATGGGGAAATTCCAGAGCGCCCCGCAGAGCCCGGTCGCCTTCAGCGGAATCGCCACGGCGCGCGCGCCGCCCTCGACCGTTTCCACGCGCAGGCCTTCATCGCCGTATTGGGTCCACGCGGCAGGCCCGCTCGCGAGTTCGTCGCGCACCGCGCGCTCCTCGAGCCAACGCGGATCGAAGGTCACGATCGCCCGCTTGCCTTGACCCTGCCCGCTGACGACGACGACCTTGCCGTCGAGCGTTTCGGCGAGGGTCGGATAAGCCGTGCCGCGATCACCGCCGCTGACAACATCCGTTTCATGAAGTATCTCGCGGAAACCCCGCCACGTTTTTCCTTCGTCGGCGCTGATGGCAGCGTGGAGCACCTCGCGACCGCCCATCGCGTAGCTGCGCGGGTCGGTCCAGTTCTGGCACGCGTTCGTCAGCAGCACGATTTTTCCGTTACGCAGCCGGAGCAGCGCAGCCGGGGAATCCGACGAAATGAACGACGTCCGGTCCAGCGGCGACCAGCGTTCACCGTCGGCGGAAAACGACTGCATGAGCCGCCCCTGCCGGTCGCGCACGAGCATCCAGACGCGCCCGTCGCGGAGTTCGAGCAGCACGGGCTCGACCGCGCCATAACGCGTGGCGTTGGGGGCTTTGAGTTCGAGCGAAAGCACGTCGGGGGATTGCCGCCAAGTCGCGCCCTGATCGTCGGAGAAATAGACAAAGCTGTCATTCCATCCGAAATCCGGTCCTGACTTCGGTGGCTGCTCCCGCGCGGGAATCGCTCGTCCCACGGCGAGCACGAGCCGGCCGCTGCGGGCGAGTTGGATAAAGCCGCGGATCGACCCGATGTAGCCCGGCACGATCCGCTGCGGGGCCGACCACGCCGTCGCACCCGCGGCAAGTTTGCTATGGTAGACTTCGTAGAGCCGCCCGCGGTAGCCGCCCGGGCCTTCGCCGAACACATGCACGGCGGCGTGGCGCGCGCCATCGGCCGCCGCGAGCACTTGCAACGCGTAGTAGGCGCGCCCCGGCAGCGTGAACGCCACCTGCGGCTCCGACCACGTGAGCCCGCCGTCGCGCGAGCGCTGCACGGTGATCGAATCGCTCGCGGGCTTGGTGACCGAATAGGTTTCCAGCGAGCCATCGGCGAGGCGAACGATCGCACTTTCGTTCGTGAGCGCACCGCGCAAGACGACCGGCTCATACACGACGGCGGAGCTGGCCGGCGCGCGACGCAGCTGCATGCCAAACGGATTGCCGAACGGTTTGGCGGCGAGCCGCGACGTCGCGAAAACACCGGTCGCCACGAACGTGTAGAGCCGCACTGTGCCGGCGCCGGGATCGAGCCCGAGCGCACCCAAGGCCGCCGCACTGCACGCCCCGCGGTGTACGACCGCGCCGTCGGCCAAAATCGTGAGACCCTCGCCTTTGCGTTCCACCACGAGAGCGAAACTCTTCCCGGCCTTGATCGCGGGCGCGGCGATTTCGAGCGGGGCGTCGCCCGCGCGGAAAAAGCGGCCGCGCAGCTTCCACCCTTTCGCGCCGGCCGCGAAGACGAGCTCACTGTCGCCGCCCAGGACGAGTGCCGCCTCGCGGTTCGCCGCGGGCAAACTGAGCTCCAGCTCGATCCGAAAATCACCCGCGTCGGGCGCGACCTCGGTCAACAACCGGTGACCGCGACCCGCGCCCGCGAGAAATCCGCCTTGGTCGGCCTCCCACGCGTGGCCGGTGTAGCGGACACGCGGCTTCGTCTGGTTCTCGGCGTTGGCGACGAAGGTGATCGTTTGCGACGCGCCCTGCGCCGTCGCCCCGCCCGCCACCGCGCTCCACCCGGCCAACCAAAAACACACGCGGAGTCGGAAGATCGAGGGTGTCATCTCACGGCGACCGTCTTAGAATTCGGAGCGAATTCCAAGCGTCACGAGCGTGCCGAAATTCTGGTAGGTTTGCGGACGCGTCCACGCCGGCGTGTTCGGGCCGGCGCGCTCGGTGCGTTTCTCGATGCCGGTGAAATTGCGGGCACCGCCGTAGACACTAAATTTTTTGGCGAAGCGATACTCGAAGGACCAGTCCTGCGTGATCTGCGGCGCAACGTAGGAGCGCGTGCCGGCGGGCACGGTCGCGCTCGCCGCCACGGCGGCACCGGTGACTTTGTAGGCGTAGGAGACGTTCCAGCGCAGCGACAAGGCCCGGCGGATGTAACTGATGCCCCAATTGATGTTTTTATGGGCAAAGGGCGTAAACTCGTCCGCACTCTCGCCACTCACGTGCGAAATCGTGGCGTTGGCGTAAGTCGAAAACCCCTTCGCCCACGGGGGCAGGAAGTAGAGCGACTGGCGCCAGCTCGCCTCGTAGCCTTCGACGGTCGCATTGCCGCCGTTGGCGGTGGAGATGATCTCGTAGTCGAGGTAGTCGTCCGACAGACCGAAGTTCTGCAGCAGTTCAAGCGTCGCGGGGACGCGGGTATCGATGAAGAAATTCTTGATGTCTTTCTTGAAGAGACTGACCGAGACCGTCGCGCCTTTGATGCCGTAGGTCTCGAAGGAGAGATCGTAGTTGTCGGCTGTCCATGGACGCAGGCCGCTGTTCACGATCGCCGCCGTGCGCACCGCCGCGCCCGGATCGGCCACGGTGATGCCGGGAATGATATTGGACAGAGCGGGGCGGCCGATGGTCTTCGCATACGCGAGGCGCGCGACGAGCGAATCGGTGATGTAGTAGGTTCCGTTGATGCTCGGGTAATAGCCCGAGTAACTGCGGTCGGCGATGACCCCGCGCGTGACGTAGCGGAGCTTGGCTGTCGCGAGCCCATCGGTCGTGACCGGAATCAACCGGCCCGCCGGGTCGCGGAGGAGATTGCCGTTGGCGTCCTGGCGGTAGGTGGCGCGCAAATCATTCAGCGGGCCCTCACCGTGGTCGTCGGTTTTCTCAAAACGCACGCCGCTCACGAACCAGAGACGGTTGCCGAGCAGCTTGATGTCGTGGCGGACGTAGGCGGCCGAGATGGTCTCTTGAAAGTATCGCGAATTGGTCACGCCGGATTGGTAGGTCGCGGCATCGTTGGTGGTGAACCACTCGGGACGCGTTTTGTAGAGTTCGTAGAGCTTGGTCGGGCTGACCCACTTCAACTTCAGCGTGTCGTTGAAGAACGACTGCGCCGAGAGCGTCTCGTTGATCAGATCATAGCTGCCCACGAGGCGGCTCACCCCGGCGGGCGGCGCAAAAGTCCACGTCTTCAGCTCCGACGTATTGTCCTTCCGCTGACGGTTGATGAGCACGCCCGCCTTGAGCGTCATGGGGGACGAAAACGCAAAACTGCGCGAGATGTTCGCCGAGGCGCTCTTCATGTCGCCGATAATTTCGTTCGGCTGACTCGTGGGGCTGGCCAGCGTGTAGTCTGCCGGATCGTAGGGGTCGACCGCCCGACCGGTACGATCGGTGACGGTGAGCTTCGGCGCGCGGCGGTTGTAGATGCCGTCAAGGCCATCGGCGCGGACGATCAGCGAAGCCTGTTGCGTGCTGCCGATGGTGCGGAAGAAACCGTGCTCCAGATCCTTTCGCTCATCCCAGCTGCGCGAGTAGTTTGCGTTGGCGTCGATCTTGTAGAGTTTGCCGTCGTGCACATAGCGCAGCACCGCGGAGGTCGTGCCGCGGGTGCGGTCGCCGTAAGTCACGTTCTGCCGAAGGATGTCGTTGCCGGCCGCCGCGCCCTGCGTAAACGTGGAACCTCCCGTGTTACCGGCCCCCCACGCCACGGTGTAAATATTTTGGCGGGTGGGCGTGTTGATCTGCACGTGCTCTAGGTTGAGGCGCAGGGAATTCTCCCGGTTGATGCGCCAGTCGAAGGTCGTCGAGGCGAGCTGGCGCTCGGTGGTCTGGAGGACATTTTGCTCGGTCGAGGTCGTCTGCACGCCGCGGAAAAGGTCCCACGTCGGGGAATCGTAATCCATGTCGTAGACGCGGGTGAGCTGGCTCAGGTTGACCGTAAACGCGAAATTTTGGTTCACCGGGTGCGAATAGTTGATGTCGAGACCGGGCTGGATCGCGCGGGCCTTCGAGTGCGAATCGCTGCCGACCCGATCGCTCAGGCCGGGGGGCTGGAGGCGATTATCGGAGTTGTAGGCGCCGTAGGTGTTGATTTTGAGCACGCGGCGTTTGGCGCTGAAACCGCTCTTGCCGATCACATTCACGGTGCCGCCGACGGCGTTCGCCGGCCGATCGGGCGTGGGGACCTTGGTGATTTCGATGCGGTCGACGCTGCCGGAGGAACTCGCCGCGAGATCAAACGTGCGGTCGGCCGAGGGCGACGAGACTTCCGCGCCGTCGATCATGAAAACGATGCCGCTGCCGGGCAGTCCGCGAATAGAGGCGCTCGCCGCCGTTTGGGGTCCGCTCACGATGGAGAGGCCGGGCGTGTATTTCAGGTATTCGCCGATGTTGCCGTCGCCGAGGTCACCGATCTCATCGAGCACGATCACGTTTTTGATATTCGGCGACATTTTTTGCTCATTCACCGCAGCGGCCGCCGCGCTGAGGGCCGTCGACTCAACAACAAAACTTTCCAATTTCACCGTGCTCTTGTCATCCAGCGTGGTCTGGTCGCGCGGAATCGAGAGTTCGAAATCTTGGCGCGCAGTAGTCGCGGCCGCGACGTTCACTCGCGCGGTCTTCGTCTCCATCCCCGCATAGGTCACACGCAACTGCACAGGACCGGACGGAACGTTGGTGAACCGGTAGAGACCGTTGGCGTCCGTGAGCACTTCGATCCGCGTGCCCTCGATCACGACGCGCGCATTATTGAGAAACGCACCATTGCCCGTGCCCAGCACGCTACCCTCGATGGTGCCGGTGGCGGTCTGAGCCCGGGCCTGACCGGAGCCCAGAAACACCATGGCCGCCGCGAAGGCGAAAACCGCACCAATCTTGGCCGAAGAGGAACGCGAAATAACATCGCGGCAGAGCGAAACAATACGGCGGACCGACATGGCGATTTTCATGAGGCGTGGGCGCTTGATGGGCGAAATTGGGCAGCACGAAAGAGGAATTCGTGCCCTGCAAATGCTGCGAGGCCCTTGGGCCCATCCGAGGCGATTTGACAGGTAATATGTGGTGACCAAGCCGCCGCAGCCACCGGCGAAATCATTTCAGTGCGCTCAGTGGCAATTTGCGCATCCGCACGCGCGCGAGCCGATTCTTGTCCTGTTCGCCGCCGGCGCAGTAAGCCAGCAGCACCGCATCCCGGGTAAAATGGATCGCCGTGTAGCAGTAGCCTTCGTCCGCGTCGGTCATCCCATCGAGGAGAGTTGCCCGACTCCAGGCTCCGGCTGGCTGCACGCCCGTGGCCAAGACCAGCGGAGTGCGATCACCGCCAATGGCTTTGATAGATCGCGTCTCGTAGTTCGGCCCCGGATTCCAGATCGCCAGCAGCCGATCCGAACCCGGCAGGTGTTTCATCGAGAGCGGCGAATTAGGCGACGTGAATCGCGACGGGGCAGGCACACTCCACGTCTCGCCGCCGTCGTGGGAAAAGCATTCGTATTGGCGTCCCAGATCGGTGCGCGCCCAGGCCCAGAGCACGCCGTTGCGCAACTCCACCACGCCGGGTTCCTGCAATCCACTCCGCGTGTGCGCCACCGGGAGCGTGCCATGGCCCTTGGCTTTGCGCCACGTGCGGCCATCGTCATCGGAGAGAAAAAACTCCGCCACGCCGCGCCAGTCGACCGCCGATGAAGCGTTGCGATCCGCCAGACTCGGATGCATTGCGGCCGGTATTACCAGTCTCCCAGAGGTGAGCCGCACCACGCGGTCGTTGTTCACCACATAATATCCCGCAGCCGGCATGCACTGGACCGCCGCGCCCCATGTCCGCCCCTCGTCGGTCGAGCGGCGGCACCACATCCGCATGTCATGCCAACTCCGTCGCAGCAGATAAAACAACCCGACGTCCCCATTGCCGAGACGCAGCAGCGAGACGCTCATGACATTCATCACTTCGTTCTCCTCGGGCGTCTCGATGGCCACGTCCGCCGTCCACGTCTCACCGCCATCGGCCGAGTGCCGCGCCGCGAGCCGGGCTTTGGCTTCATCGGAAAACGATGTGCCGATAAATCGGCTGTAAACGAAGAGGATGCGCCCGTCCTTCAGCGCCAGAAAGGCCCCTTCGCTGTTGCGGGGATTTCCCGGCCCGGGCGCGAGTTCCAGGACAATGGGCGCCGCGGCCACGGGCGGAGCTTTGAGCGCTCTCTCTGCACCGCACGCGAGCCCACCGAGTGTGGCGGCCACGATGATTGCAAGCAGGCGAAACGAGGATGGGAATTTCATGGAGTTGCAGTGAGAATCTGCCGCGCGAGCGGTTCGACGACGCTCACGATGCGGTTCGCGAGATCCGCGTGACCCTCGACGTTGGGGTGGCAACCATCGGTTGTCCACGACTGGAGCTTCTGCCCGCGTTGCTGCCACTCGGTCCAATCGCCGGAATGATCGACCAACGGCACTGCGAGGTCGCGCGCGACCGAGCGAACCCGCTCCATGTATCGCGCGAGCCGCACATTCGGATCTTCACCCAGGCCGTTGCGCGGATTGTCTTCACCGAAGCGCGGCGCGGTCATGAGCACAACGCGAGCGTTCGCCGCTCGCAGTCGCGCCACGATCAGTCGCAGATTCTCCTCAAACTGTTGCGCGGAGAGCCGCGATTCGGTCTTCCCCTGGTCGACCCAACTGTCGTTGGTTCCATACATCACCGTCACGATCTCCGGCCGCTGCGAAATCACATCACGCTCCAGCCGCGCCAACGCCAGATCGGTCCGTTCGCTCCCGATACCGACATTGTGCACGTGCGTCCGCACGCCCGCCTCGCGGAGAGCCGCCTGCGTGAGCGCCGGGAACGTCTGCTGCGGCGTCACCCGCGGACGCGCCCCCCGCGTGATCGAATCCCCCAGTGCCACGATGCGCACCGCCTGACCGTCGAGCGGCACCGCGACCGGCGACAGAAAATCGGCTTCCCTCAGCTCAACGCGCAACCCGCCTTGCATCGTCGAGATCCACAGCCGCCCCGGCATCGCTTCAAACGCATACGGATACGAGAGCCAATAGGCTCCCTCGCGGGCGCCCGGGGGCACGCGGTTCACGGCGATTACCTGCGGCGTGGTCCACGTGATCCCGTCGTTGGCGGAGAACGCCAGCGAGAGTTCCTCACGTCGGCCGAGTTTTTTCACAGGGTCGGTGTAGCGGTTCCACAACAGCGCCACGCGCCCGCTCGCGAGACGCACCATCATGCCGGGCGAATCACTCGCCTCGATCGTCGACGGCATCGCGGCAGCCCATTTCAACCCGTCCTTCGACGTCATCTCTTCGAAGTGTCCGTGCGGCACGCGCAACAGCAGCTTCAGATCGCCATTTCGTTTCTCGAGCACCGTGGCCTCGATACCGCCGCCGTGCGTGGCGCCACTAAGGCCCGCGACTTTGCCCGCGTAGTTGCCCTGCTGGCCGAGATCGATCGGCTCGGAGGCCTGCCACGATTTCCCGAGATCGTCGGAAATATAGATGAGTGTCACATGC
>CAJAYO010000028.1 GCA_903948415.1 uncultured Opitutia bacterium
CCCGCCTGGGGCCTCACCTTCCCGCTCCTCACCAAGAGCGACGGCACCAAATACGGCAAATCCGCCAGCGGCGCCGTCTGGCTCGATCCCGTCCGCACCACCCCCTATCGCTTCTACCAGTTCTTCGTCCAGGCCGAGGACGCCGACGTCGTGAAACTGCTCAAAGTGCTGACGTTTCTCCCGCAGGAACGGATCGCGGCGCTCGGGGCCGAGATGCAGGCCAACCCCGGCGCCCGCGCCGCGCAAAAGGCCCTCGCCCGCGAGGTCACGCTCCTCGTCCACGGCCCATCCGCCTGCGACGACGCCCTGCGCGCGAGCGAAATCATGTTTGGCGGCGGTCTGGAAGGCGTGAGCGAAACCGTGTTCAAGGACGTCGTCGGCGAGATTCCCACCCAGGAGCTCGAGCGCGCCAAGCTCGAGGGCCCGGGCACCGCGCTGCTCGACCTGCTCGTGCACGCCGGCCTCTGCCCGTCGCGCGGTCAGGCCCGCAAGGACCTCGAAGGCGGCGGCATCAACGTGAACAACGTCCGCGCCACCGAAATCGGCCGCACCGTCACGACCGCCGATCTGCTCTTCGGCAAATACGTGCTCCTCCGCAAGGGCAAGCGCACCTATGCCGTGATCACCGCGGTGGGTTGACCCTCCCGCGAAACCGGCGCGTGTTTCCGCGGTCTGTCTCCTGTGCCCCGCACCGCCCTTCCCGCCCCCGCCGCCGTCCCCGCCCAACCGCGATGGCTGTTCAGCGTCGAACTCGCCTACCGCCGCATGGTCGAACTGATCGACCGCGCCCGCGTGTCCGTCCGCTGCGAAACCTACATCTGGCGGGCTGACGCCGTCAGCGAGCGCTTCCGGTCCGCCCTCACCCGCGCCGCGGCCCGCGGCGTGCGGGTCCGCGTCCTGATCGACGGCGTGGGCTCCTCCGGTCTGCCGAAAGACTACTGGCAGGCCCTCGAAAAAGCCGGCGGCAGCGCCCGGATCTTCAATCCCATTTCGCTCCGCCATTTTGCCCTCCGCAATCACCGCAAGCTCCTCCTCGTCGACGACGCGGCGGCGATCGTCGGCGGCTTCAACATCGCCTCCGAATACGACGGCGACGGCGTCACCAAGGGCTGGCGCGACTTCGGGTTGGAATTGGCCGACCCGGCCGCGCTGCACCAACTCGCCGAATCGTTCGACAGCCTGTTTCGCGACCACCGCCTCCGCCACTGGCTGTTGCGGCATGTGCGGCGCGCCTCGCTGCGCTGGCCGCTGTTCTACACCCGCCCCGGCCCGGTGCTGTTCAGCGGCCCGCGCCTCGTCCGCAATCAATTCAGCCGCCAACTCCTGCGCGCCCTGCGCGACGCCCGGCACGTCCGCATCGTGTCGGCCTATTTTCTCCCGAGCTTCCGGCTCCGGCTGGCCTTGCGCCGGGTCGCCCGGCGCGGCGGAAAAGTCGAACTCCTGCTGGCCGGCAAAACCGACGTGCCGCTCGCCCAACTCGCGGCCCGCACACTCTACGGCTCCCTCCTCAAGGCCGGCGTGCGCATCTGGGAATACCAGCCGCAGGTGCTCCACGCGAAACTCGCGATCGTCGACCAGACCGTGTTCGTCGGCACCGCCAACCTCGACGCCCGCTCGCTCGGCATCAATTACGAGCTAATGGTCCACCTCGCCGACGCCCGGCTCGCCGACGAGGCCGCGGCCGCCTTCGCAGCCGACGTGCGGCAGTCGCACGAAATTTCCCTGGCCCAATGGCGGCACACGCAGACCTGGCTCACGCGTCTGCGGGGCGCCTGGGCCCGGTTTCTTCTCACCAAGGTCGACCCTTGGCTCGCGCGCCACCAGATGCGCAACATCCCGTAGGAGCGTTTCGTCCCGTCCGCCGCCCGAATCGCCCGAAATCATTTGTCCCGTGGGACGGCACAAACCCTCCGGGCACGGGCGGTTGGCTGGCCGATCGGGCATCAGCCCTGGCCCGCGCCGGCCCGCCGCCCCGCGCTCAGAAAAACATCGCCTCGCTCAGCGCGGTTTCCGGCAACAGCAGGCCGGCCGCGGCGGACAACGTCGTGCGACCGCCCCCGAAGTCCGCTTCGAACAGCGCATGGCCCGCCACCAGATCGCCCGACCAGTGGAAAAACCGCGCCGGGTTGGCGTACTCAAACCGCACGCCAAGCCCCGCTCCGGATTCCGCCGGCAGCGGCGCGATCCCGAATTTCACGTCCGCCGGATCGGCCCCGCACGCGGCCAGGCGGCGCTGCAGCCAACAACTCAAGACCCGTCCCTCGGCGGCGAGCGCCGCGCCGTGCCCGATGGTGACCGAGCGCAGCCCGTCGCTCAGCACGGCCGGCGGATAAACCGACAGAAACTGGCCGAGGCTCTGGCGCACGGGCAAGAGACGCGAATACACCAGGTCGCGCAGGCCCGACGGATTTTCCCACGGGTAGGTCAGCGCGTCCGCCGGCGCCACCGCACTGTCGATCAACACGCGCTTGGCGCGGTTGAGCAGGTAGCGATAGTCGGCGAGGCGGCCGCTCGCGGAGAAACGGTGGGCCCAATAATAGAGCGGCAGGTCCGTCGAAAGGCAGACCGACACCTGGTTCTCAAGGAACGGCCGCGCGCTCCGCGAATAACTCAGCATGACGAATTCCACGCACCGCTTGTCCACCTTGGATTTGCCGAGGTGGCATTCGCCGTAAATTTTCGCCCGCATCTCCGGTGCCGGGACGTCCGCGTGCAAGGGGCACAGCACGACGATGCGGCTGGGATAGCGCACCGAAAATCCGCTGATCACCTTGAACTGCACCATCGCGTCCTCCGGCGTCGTATTCAGGCCGAGGTGCAGCACCACATTGAGCTGCGTGGCCTTCGCGTCGTCCGCTTCGGGCGCGGGCCGCCCGTCCGCCGCGGTGTTCGCCCAGAGCTGGGCCAGGCTCTTGGAAATCGCACTGACGGGCACTTCGATTCCAGGCAGGGCTTCGAAGATGGCGGGCATGGCGGCTTACGGCTGACGCCAGACGTGGTTTTGCTTGGCGAGCAGGGCATCCGCACTCGGCGGCCCCCAGGAGCCGGCGGCATAGCTGTCCATGCCGGCGCGACCCACGCTCCGCCAATAGTCGAGCACGGGCGTGCACAGTTTCCACGAGGCCTCGGCCTCGTCGCCGCGGATAAAGAGCGTGCCGTCGCCCACCATCGCATCCAGCACGAGCCGCTCGTAGGCCTCGGCGGTGTTGGAGCCGAACGTCGTCGCATAGCGGAAACTCATCTTCACCGGCTGCGTGCGCGTCTCGAGGCCCGGCACCTTCGTGTTGAGGATCAGGCTCAGGCCCTCGTCGGGCTGGATCTGAAACGACAGCGTGTTGCCCGCGAGGTCGAAGCGGGCCGTCTCCCCCGCGAAGAGCGTGCCCGGCGGCCGACGGAAATTGACCGCAATCTCGGAAACGCGCCGCGCCATGCGTTTGCCCGAACGCAGATAAAACGGCACGCCCTGCCACCGCCAGTTGTTGATCGAAACCCGCAACGCCGCGTAGGTCTCCGTGGCCGACTGCGGGGCGATCCCCTCCTCTTCCAAATAACCGGGCACAAATTTCCCCGCCAACATGCCGCTCGCATAGTGCGCCCGCGCCACATCGCCGGCGGGACCGATGGTCAGCGGCTGGATGGCCTTGAGCACCTTGACCTTCTCGTCGCGGATCGACTCCGCATCGAGCGAACCCGGCGGCTCCATCGCCGTCAGCGCCAGCAGCTGCATCGTGTGATTCTGGATCATGTCGCGCAGACACCCGCTCTGCTCGTAGTAACCGCCGCGCGTGCCGACACCGACTTCCTCGGCCACCGTGATCTGCACGCTGTCGATGAAGTTGCGGTTCCACAGAGGCTCGAAGATCGCGTTCGCGAAGCGCTGGACCAACAAATCCTGCACGGTCTCTTTGCCCAAATAATGGTCGATCCGATACACTTGGTGCTCCTCGAAGACGGCCCGAATCGTGGCGTTCAGCTCGCGCGCCGAGGTCAGGTCCTTGCCGAAGGGTTTTTCGATGATGACCTTGGAATGGTGCGGCCGGCCGAGGTGCTGCGCGGCGAGCCCGCTCGCCCCGAGATTCTGCAGAATCGGTCCGAACACCGACGGCGGCGTGGAAATATAGAACAGCCGTTGCACGTCCCGGCCGAGCCTCTTCTCGATGTCCGCGATATGCGCGGCGAGCCGGTCGAACGCCGGCTTTTCATCGTAGCCGCCCGCCACGTAGCTCGTGTGCGCGGCCACGCGGGCCCAGACTTCGCCGTCGAGCTCGCGGCGCGAAAATTCCTTGATCGCGTCCGCCGCGAGCCTCCGGAATTCCTCGTCGGGAATCGGCTTGCGGCCGTAGCCCACCAGATAGAAATCGGCCGGCAACAATCCGTCCACGCCCAGATTGTAGACCGCGGGGATCAGCTTGCGCGCCGTCAGGTCCCCCGAAGCGCCAAAGATCACGACGACCGTCGGCGGGGCGCCCCGGTGTTTGCTGAGCCCGTGCAGGAACGGATGTCGCGGTGTGTCGGCCATGGAAAAGGGAAGTTTCTCGGATTCGCCCCGGAGTGACGCAAGGGAAATGCCAGATATGACGGTTCGCCCACTTTCAGCCGCGAAAGTGCTTCGGAAACAATGCGACATTCTCGAAATGCAAAATCTCCGCGACCGCCCCCGGCCCCTTCGCCCCGGCCGCCGCCAGCACCACCTCGACGACGTCGAACCGGAACGTCCGGACCGTCCCCCCCAACCCCGCCAGATAGGCCGTCGCCGCCCGGCGCACCACCCGCTTCTTCCGCGCATCGACGGCATGCACCCCCGGCACGAGCGCACCCGCGGCCCGCGTCTTCACCTCGACGAACACCAGAACTCCGCCGTCGCGGCACACCAGATCAAGCTCGTCGCGCCGGTCGCGCGGGCTGCGCCAGTTGCGCGCAATGACCGTGAAGCCGCGTTCGCGCCGCAGCCATTCGGCCGCGAGCCGCTCGCCCCGGGCGCCGGCGTCCTCGGCCCGCGCGCCACCAAATAAACCTTTGAGCCACGAGAGCATGTGTTGCGCCGCCCCGGCCGGGGCCATTGGGTGTTCGCCTTGCGCCTTTCTCATTGCGCGACCCGGCCCCCGCTGACAATCCCAGACCCACCCCACCCTCTTCCCGCGACTCATGGCCTCCACCAACATTGCCGGCACCCTTCGCCGCTCGCTCCTCATCAAGGTCATCTCGAAGCCGGCCCCCAGCCGCGAAGACGTCGCCTCGGTCATCGAGCTCACCGCCGCCAAAGTCGTCGAGGCCCTCCAGGCGCAATCGATGACCTTCTATCTCACCGAGGGCAACGAGATCGCCTTCAAGCAGGTCTACTATTCCCCGACCCTGTGGGCCAATGACCCCACGAAACACAAAAAATTCGAAGAGACCGCCGCCAAACTCCTCGCGCTGAAAATCCCGCGCGGCAAGGGCATCGTCGGCCGCGTCATCGAGACCGGTGAACCCATCTTCTTCCGCAACAGCGAGAGCCAGGTGCCGTTCATGACCTCGATGGCGCAAAACACCGGCTTCGACGTGTGCTCGATGCTCACCGTGCCCCTCAAGACCACCATCACCCTCGGGGCGATTCAGGTGCTCAACAAGGAGCTGTCGGCCGGCACCGATGGCGAGTTCACCGAAAAGGACCTCGCCCTGCTCCAAGAGGTCGCCGAATACTCCGCCACGCTCATCCACCGCATGGTGGATCCCAAGTTCGTCCCCAACGCCGAGGACACCGCCCGCTTCGTCGCCAAACTCACCGACCTCCCGCTCGTCACCAAGCTCGAGGACATCGAGATCGACGAGAAACTCATCCAGGTCACCGGCGACGCCATCATCCGCCGCGAAGGCATTTTCCCGCACAAGCGCCTTAGCCCCAATTCGATCGCTGTGTTGATGACCAACCCGCTCGATTACGCGAAGCGCGAGTCGTTCTCCCAGGCCACCGAACAGTCCATCGAAGACGTCAGCGTCGTCTCCGCCACCTTCTTCGAGACGATTCTCAAAAAATTCTTCAAGGACGCCAAAGCCACCGCGCCCGGCGCCGACGACGTCAATATCAGCGCCGTCGCCGACGTCATCAGCAACGCCTATAGCCTGGACGGCGGCACCGGCTCCGTGAGCGCGGCCGATCTCGAAAACGAGGACTCCGCCCCGATCGTCCAACTCACCAACCGCATCATCGAGGATGCCTACGTCTCCGGCGCGTCCGACATCCACATCGAGCCGATGGAGAAAGATCTCGTCGTCCGCTACCGCATCGACGGCCTGTGCCAGGAAAAACTCCGGCTCCCGAAGCAGGTCGCCAATTCCATGGTCACCCGCATCAAGATCATGTGCAACCTGGACATCTCGGAACGCCGGTTGCCCCAGGACGGACGCATCGTGTTCAAGAAATACACGAAAAAGAACATCGATATCGATCTGCGCGTCGCGACCGGACCGATGAACCATGGCGAAAAGGTCGTCATGCGCATTCTCGACAAGACCAAGAGCACGCTGCCCCTGCCCGCGCTCGGTTTCTCCGACGAGAATCTCGCCCGCTACCGCGAATGCATCCGCCAGCCCTATGGCATGATTCTCCATTGCGGCCCGACCGGCTCCGGCAAGTCGATGACCCTCTACTCCGCCCTCGGCGAAGTAAACACGCCCGACGTCAACATCCAGACCGCCGAGGACCCCATCGAATACACGCTCGCCGGCATTAACCAGATGCAGATGAGCCGCGCCATCGGCCTCACCTTCGAACGCGCCCTCCGCTGCTATCTCCGCATGGACCCCGACATCATCCTCGTCGGCGAAATCCGCGACAAGGAGACCGCCCAGATCGCGTGCGAAGCCGCGCTCACCGGCCACTTGCTCGTCTCCACGCTCCACACCAACGACGCGCCCTCCACCGTCTCCCGCATGGGCGAGATGGGCATCGAGCCTTTCAACATCTCGGCCTCCCTCGTCTGCGTCTGCGCCCAGCGTCTCCTCCGCCGCGTCTGCAAAAACTGCAAAATCCCCTACGAGCCCGCGGGCCGCGAAAAAACCGTCCTGGAAAAGGCCCTCGGCTGGAGCGGCCAGATCTTCAAGGCCAACGCCCACGGCTGCCCGACGTGCAGCGGCACGGGCTACAAGGGCCGCGTCGGCATCCACGAACTGATGACCAACAGCGAGGAACTCACCGAGGCGATCAACAAGGAGGTCGAGGTCGCCGACTTGAAACGCGTCGCGATGAAGAACGGCATGAAGACGCTCCACCAGGACTCGATGCTCAAGGTCAAGCTGGGCCTCACCACGATCGAGGAAGCGCTAAGCAATGTGCCGCCCGATCTGATTTTGTAACCGAGGCCCCCGCCGCCGCGCCCACTTACTTCGCCTCTGTCGGCTTCGGTTTCAACTCCGCCAGCAGTCGTTTCGCCGGCACGTCCTCGGGTGTCCGTTGCAGCACCGCTTCCGCCAGGGCGATCGCGCCGCTCTTGTCGCCCGCCGCCCAAGCCTCCCGCGCCAGCGCGCCCACCCGGCGCGAACGCTCGACGTCTCCGTTGAGGTACACTCGGGCCGAGGCCAGCATCATCGGCACCTCGCCGCGCCCCTGGTTGAGACGCACCTCGGCCAACCGCAAATCGCCGTCGCGCGGCTCGACCCAGCTGAGCGGCGGCATCATCCCGCGCGCCTCGCGGATCAGGCTCTCGGCCTCCAGCCATTTCCGCTCCCGCACGAGTTCGTCGACCCGCTCGAAAAAAAAGCGCTCCAGCTTCAACCGACCGTCCGGTCCGCCTGCGGCCGCGGCCCCGGGTGCCTTGCCGGCCTGCTCCGCCGCCAGCGCTTTCGCGACCTCGGCCTTTTGCGTTTGCACCCAACGGCTCGCCGGAAACCCGCCCTCGGCCAGCGCGATCACGTCCCGCGCCGTCTCCACGCGCCCGGCCCGGCGGAGGGCGGCGATCGACGTGCGGAAAATTTTCATCGGCCACGGTCGACCGCGCAGGAACTCCACGAGCGAACCCTGCGCCGCGTCCGCCGCGGTTGTCCCCGCCGCCGCCACGAGCCGGCCCATCCACTCCCGCCAAAACTGTTCGGCCGCCGGCACGGTGCGCCCCGCCCCCGGCTTCATCTGCGCCAAACCCGCCGCCGCTTCGGCCCACTCGCCCCGTTGCACGTGCAATTGCACCTGCAGCACGCGCAACGCCTGCAGCCCGAAGCCCTGCTCGCGCGCCGCCGCGACACCGCGCTCGAACAATGCCCGCTGGCCGATCTCGGCCAGCGGCTCCGCCACCAGTTGCAAATTTGCCACGGTGCCGCCGAAACGAAACAGATAGTCGGTGAGCGCCGCCTGCGCCGACGCCTCGCGCCCGGCCATCGCCCGCTGCACCACCCCGTAAACGGCCTGCCTCGGATCGGTCGGTGCCGACGCACGCATCTCCTCCAACGCCCGCTCCATCTCTTCCGGGCGCCCCGCTTCGCGGCCCACCCGCACCTGCAGACGACGCACGGCATTCAGGTCCGCCCCGGGCCGACTCCGCGAGGTGTCCAGAAAGGCCGCCGCCTCGGCGGCCCGCCCCAGCTCCACCAGCGCCAGCACGCGATACTCCGCCGCCAGTTCGCCCGGCTCTTCCGCCATTGCCAAGGCCAGCGCGTCCGCCGGGCGCGTCGCCGCGAGCAGCGCGTTGAACTTCCGGCCCGTCAGCCAGCGGCGCTCCACCGCCGCAGCCTCGCTGCGCAGCAGCGGCAGATAACGGTCCGCCGTGGCCACCACCAGATCCTGATCGTCCCCCTGCTCCGCCAGATCAAACAGCCCCAGCAAATAGGTCCGGCCGGGAAATTCCCGGGGCAACCCCTCCGTCAACAGTTTCACCGCCTGCGGCCGCTGGTTCGCCATCACCATGAATTTCGCCAGCGCCTGCCGCGCGCTCAAATCGCCCGGATAAAGCGTCAGGCCTTGGCGCAACCGCCGCGCCCCGTCGCCCCATTGCTGCGCCTTCAGCAGCTCCTGGCCCTCGGCGATGAAGGCCCGCCCCTTCTTCTCCGCCACCACGCCGCGCCGCACCGGATAAAAAAAAGCGTCGCCGTAGGTCAACAGACAATACGGGTTGCGCTGCCAAAAGGAAAACAGCGCCGCCGTCCCCGCCACATACGCCGCCGCCAGCAGCCCCAGCGCCCAAAGCGTCACGCCCCGCAGACTGATCGCCAGCCCGCCTTCCCGCTCGCCCTCCAGCCGATCGTAAAGCCCGAACAGCCCGAAATACCACCGGCCCCTGATCACGTTCGCCGCCCCCCAGACCAGCTTGATGCGCCGCCGTTTCATGACGGTTTACGCCGTCGCACCTTCGTGTCTCGCCCCGCGCACCGACTCCGCGATATTCTCCGGATGCGCCTCGATGTCGCCGCGCTCGGCGTTGAACTTCATCGAAACCGTCTTCGACACCCCGCGCTCCTCCATCGTCACCCCGTAAATCGCGCTCGCCGCCGAGACCGTCCGCTTGTTGTGCGTGATGATGATGAACTGCGACTCGCCGATAAATTTTTTCAACAGGTCCGTGAACCGGCCGATGTTCGATTCGTCGAGCGGCGCGTCCAATTCGTCCAGCAAGCAGAACGGCGACGGTTTCACCATGTAGAGCGCGAACAGCAGCGCGACCGCGGTGAGCGTCTTCTGTCCGCCCGACAGCAGCGTGATGCCCTTGAGCTTCGTGCCCGGCGGCTGCGCGACGATCTCGATGCCGCTCTCCAGAATGTCTTCGGCGGCGATCAGCTCGAGGTGCGCCCGGCCGCCGCCGAACAACGTGAGAAAGGTGTATTCGAAGTTCTTTTTGATCTGCTCGAACGTCACTTGGAACTGCTGCAGCGACGTCTGGTTGATCTCGTCGATCGCCCGGATCAGCTCGGTTTTCGCCGTGGTGAGATCGGTCACCTGCGCCAACAGGAAATCGTGGCGCTGTTTCAGCTCCGCATATTCCTCGATGGCGACGAGGTTCACTGCGCCCATGCCGTTGAGCCGCTGGCGCAACGCATCGGTCTCCGCCTTCGTCGCGGTCCAGTCCGTCGCATCGAGCGCCGCCAGATCGTTCTCCGTCGGCTCGCCCTTCGCTTCCTTCTTCTTGCGCCGACGCTTCGGCGCTTCCGCCCCGTTCTCTGCGCCCACCCCGGCCACCGCCGGAGCCGGACTCTCCGCCCCTTCATCGTCCTCCTCGTCGAGGTCGAGCGGCTTGACCCCCTCGGGCTCGTCATCGGAGTGCCACAGCTGGTGCTTCCAGTTGATCGCCGAGACATCGGTCTGAAACTCGCGGGTGACTTCCTCCATCAGGAACTGCGCCCGCTGCCGGTTTTCCGCCAGCTTGATTTCATGCGTGCTCAGCTGGCTGCGCGACACGTCCGCGTCCTGCCGCACACTCACCTGCGCGGCTTCGAGACCGTTGATCGCGCGCTCGACGTCCACGAGCCCGATGCGCACCGCCTCCACCTGCTCCTGCGCCACGGAAAACGTCTCCGCAATCTGCGCGGCCCGCGAGCGCTGCTCCGAGGCTTCCGTCTCCAGCGCCATCGTCTGCGACGTCCACGTCTCGATCTCCATCTGGCGCTGCGCCAGCAATTCGCTGAGTTGGATCCGGCGCCGCTCCATCTCGCTCAGACCGCGGTCGAGCACCTCGACCTTTTGCCGGCGCTCCGCGAGCTCGAGGCGCGCCTGCCCCAGCGTCTCGCGCTTCCAGTCGCGCTCCGTGCGGATCTCCACGATCCGCGTCTCCATGGCATGAATCTTTTCGCGTTGCTGCACCGACACCGCGTCCGCGTCGGCCAGCCCCGTCTGCGCCTTCTCCCACCGCGCATGCGCTTCGTTGCGCGCATGCTCCAGCGAACCGAGATCGCCCTCCATGCGGGCCAGCCGGTTGCCGGCATCCTCGGCCGCCCGTTGTGCGTTGCGCTGCTCGGCCTGGGCCGCCGCGAGCGTCTGCGTGATCGTCAACACATCGGCCCGGCACTGCTCGACCGTCTGCTCCGCCTCGGCGAGCCGCGCATTCAACGCGTCGATCACCACCTTCTGGTCGTCGTGCGCCTTCTGCTCGTCCGCGAGCGCCTTCGCCGTTTCGCGCAGGTCGATTTCGCGCTGCACGATGCTGTTCGACGACTTCTTCGCGCTGTGATGCCCGCCGTAAACCAGGCCGCGCCGGTCCACGAGGTCGCCCTTGCGGGTGACGACCGCCAGAAACCCAAACGCCGGGTTCGCCTTCCAAAATTCGAGAAACACGCCGAGGTCCTCCGCGATATACGACTCCCGCAACAGCCCGAGCGCCGGGTGCGCCGGATCGGTGTCGCTCACCGCGTGCAGCGCGGGCACGAGCCCCGGCGGCAGTTCCGCCGCCGCACCGCCCGCCCCGGCGAATTCCGCGATGTTCAGCACCGCCGAACCGATCTGCTCGGCTTCCAGCTGCGCCAAGATCCGCTGCGCCGTGCCGAGGTCGCTCACGCTGATTGCCTCCGCCGCCGAACCCAAGATCGCCTCGATCGCTTTGCCGAACTCCGGCTTGACCGCGAGCCCCTGCGTGATCGGCACGGCCTTGGCCCCCGCGAGCGCCGCATCGAGCCGGCCCTGCAAAACCGCCTTCGCGCCCTCGCCGAACCCTTCCCAGCGCTCCGCCAGCTGCTGCAGCAACCGCAACCGCGCCGTCCGTTGCGCCAGCGCCCGGTCGATCTCCGACAGCTTGCGCTGCGCCTCGCGAAACTCCCGCGTCAAATCCGTGATCGCCTGCTGCGCCGCCACCGCCTCGTTGTGCGCCCGGGACTTTTCCGCCAGCGCCTCTTCCGTGCGCGCCTCGGTCTCCGCCGCCCGCTGCGCCGCCGCCGCGACTTCCTGCCGCACGTTCTCAATGTCCTGCGCCAGCGACTCGTGCTTGTGCGCACTCGTCTTCTGGTCGACCTCGTAGCCCGAACAATCCGTCCGCAGCCGCGCGACCGTGCTGTCGATCTGCAGCAGCTGGAACTTCGCCTGGTTCAGATCCTGTTCGAGCTTGCTCATCTCGCCGTCCGCGATGGCCAGCTCCCGGTTCCGCTGCTGAAACACCGCGTCGCTGCTGCCGAGCAGCCCGAGCTGCATCTGCTTGTCCTGCGCGCCCGTGTCCACCTGCGCCGACACCTCGCGCAACTGCATTTCCAGTTCACCAAGATTGTCCCGCGACGACGCGAGGCGGTCCTCCAGGCCGCTGCGGCGGATCTGCGCGAGGTTCGCGGCGTTTTCCGCGGCCTCTTTTTGCGAACGCAGGTCGAACACCGCCTGCTGCGCATCCTGCACCCGCTGGTTCAGGCGGTTCCGGTGCGCCTTCTTCTCATCGAGATCCGACTGCTGCGTCTCCAGACTTTCGCGCCGCGTGTCGGCCTCGGCCCGCAACGCGACGACCTTCGCCTCCAGCGCCCCCAGCGTGGCGCTCAATTCGGCGTGATGGTAGCCGCTCCACGCCAGCGCGAGGTGCCGCAGCCGGTGGTTGAGCCGCTTGTAACGCATCGCCTTCGCCGCTTGCCGCCGCAACGAACCGATCTGCCGCCCCACTTCGCCGATCACGTCCGCCACCCGCGCGAGGTTCGTGTCGGTCAGCGCCAGCTTCTGCATGGCCTCGCGCCGGGCCGATTTGTATTTCGTGATCCCCGCCGCCTCTTCAAACACCGCGCGCCGCTCCTCCGGCTTCGACGATAGGATCTGGTCGATCTGGCCCTGCGCCATGATCGAGTAGCTCGTCCGGCCGATGCCGGTGTCCATGAAAAGTTTTTGGATGTCCTTCAGCCGGCACGGCTGCCCGTTGAGCGAATATTCGCTCTGCCCGTCGCGGTGCACCCGGCGCATGATCTCCACCTCGTGAAATTCCGTCCCGAGCTGCTTTTCGCACTCCGTGAGCAACAGCGACACTTCGCAGATCTGCGACGGCTTGCGCGTGTCCGCGCCCTCGAAAATCACGTCCTGCATCTTGCCGCCGCGCAGGGCCTTTGCACTCTGTTCTCCCAGCACCCAGCGGATCGAGTCGGCGACGTTGGACTTGCCGCAGCCGTTGGGCCCCACGATCGCGGTCACGCCGGGTTCGAAGCGGAGGGTCGTGTTGTCGGCAAAGGATTTGAATCCGTGAAGCTTGAGCGCCTTGAGATACATGCGGTGGGAAACGGGCAATTGAAGGGTGCCCCCTGCCCCCCGCAACGGAAAAACCGGAAAGTTTCTTCACCCCGTCCTGCCCGAAGAAACGGTTCGCCCCCGGGCCCCGGGCCGCACGGCCGCCCCGGCGACAGGCCCCTTCTTCGCCGACGTCGGGCGGCCCGTCTCTGGCTACGCCTTCCGCTCGCCACCCCAGCGCCGCCACATCGGCCCTTTCCTCCGCGCCCAAACGCGCTAGCGTGCCGCCCCATGCCGCACCGCACCCTCACGTCCGAAGAGCTCGCCGACTATCTTCACCTCGAGCCCGGCGACGTCGAACGCCTTCTGCGCGAGACCGACCTCCCGCACACGGTGCGCGGTGGGCGCAAGGTTTTTCAACGCGGCGAAATCGATGCGTGGGCCTCCCGCCGCATCCTCGGGCTGCCGGCCAAACGCCTCGATGCTTACCACGAAAAATCGGCCCACGGCACGCGCGAGATCTTCCCCGACGGGGCGCTGATCCCCGGACTGATGCGGCGCTCGTTTATCGACCTCGCCCTGCATTCGCGCACGCGCGCCTCGGTGGTGCGCGACATGGTCGCGCTGGCCGAGGGCACCGGCCGCGTGCTCCATCCGCGCGAGCTGCTGCAAAGCGTCGAAGAGCGCGAGGCGCTGTGCTCGACGGCCCTCCCCGGCGGCCTCGCGCTGCTGCACGCTCGCCATCACACCGAGTATAGTTTCGACGGCTCCTTTGTCGTGCTCGGCCGCACCGTGCAAACCGTGCCCTTCGGCGCCCCCGACGGCGGATCGACCCTCCTCTTCTTCCTCGTCTGCTGCGACGACGACCGGATTCACCTCCACACCCTCGCGCGTCTCTGCCTCCTGACGATGAAGACCGACCTCGTCGCACAACTCCTCCGCGCCCCCGACGCCGACACGGCCTACGAGGCCCTCGTCAACGCCGAGCGCGCCGTGCTCCCGCCACCCGCGGAGGAAAAACCCTCCCGCTCCAAACGCCGTCGCGCCAGCGACGACGACGCCTCTTCCCCTCCCACCTGAACCCATGCCCACCCTCCGCACCCTCCTCGCCCCGCTCGCCTTCGCCCTCGCGCTTCCGCTCCTCGCCGCCGAACCCAAACTCCCCGGCGTCGCCGCCGCGATCCAGCCCTCCCTCGACGCCCACGACATCGCCGGCGCCGTCACCCTCGTGATCGCCAAGGACAAAACCGTCCACTTCGAAACCCACGGTTTCGCCGACGTCGCCACCCAGCGCCCGCTGACGGCCGACACCATGTTCAACATCATGTCGATGACCAAGCCCGTCACCGCCACCGCGATTCTCATGCTCCAGGACGAGGGCAAACTCA
>CAJAYO010000029.1 GCA_903948415.1 uncultured Opitutia bacterium
CCTCCTCCTCGACGGCGGCGCCAAGCCCAATTTCCTCAGCGAGCTCGGCGGCACTCCGCTGCACGAAGCCGCCGCCGGCGCCAGCGCCGCGATGGTGCAACTCCTCCTCGACCGCGGCACCGATCCCACCATCCGCTCCAAGCCCGGCGTCACCGCCCGCGATCTCGCCCGCGAATTCAAGAACACCGAGGCCATTGCGCTGCTGGAAAAGACGAAGCCCTGAGCTTGCGGCGTCCGCTGCCGGGCGCAGGCAACCGTCTCCCTTGCGCGCGCCCGAACTCCGCCGGCACCGGCGCGTCCGCCGCCGTTGTCCCGTCAGTTACGACTGGCGCGCGGAGGGTGGCCGCCGCACCGGCCATGCCCTCAATTCGCCTTGCGCGCCGGCCCGCCGGCGCCCCCGGGACCGCCGCGCCCGCGCCGCCCGCCGCCCATCGTTTGGACGAGCTCGGCCAGATCCGCGTCGTTCCACGGCTCCTCGCGGCTCGCCGTCATCGTGCGCATCCGCGCCACCGTCTCCGGCGTCACCGCCCCCGCGGCGTGTCCCCACGAATTCCGCACAAACGTGAGCACGTTGGCGATGGCCTCGTCGTCGAGCGCGGCCTTCAGCGTCGGCATCACGAGAACATCGCTGGATTTGCCGTTGAGCACGATGCTGGCAAGGACGCGCTCATCCGCGAGCACCCAGCGCGAATACACCAGCGGCGGCGCGAGGCCCACGAGCCCCTGCCCTTCCGGCTGATGACACGCCGCACACAGCGCCGCGAACCCCGCCTTGCCCTTGTCGAAACGCACCTGGTCCGCCGGCGCGAGCTTCACGTCCGCGATCGCCGCCATGCCGGGTTTGCCGGGCCAGCGCAGCGACGCGAGGAGCTTGGTCGCCCGCTCGGACTCCGGCGTCCCGCCCTGGGCCGCGAGCGCCACCAGCGGTTTCGGCTCCGCCGAAAGAGTCGCCGGGATCGCCTTGCCGTCGAACATCCGCGGCATCGCCCGGTCCACCCCGTCGAGCACCGCCGTGCGGGCCCAGACGGGCGCCTTCGCGTCCGCCGCGACCGCGAGAATGCGGTCGAGCCGCGCCGTGTCGTTCGCTTTCACCGTGCCGGCGGTCGCGGCGCTGACCGCCTGCTTCAACGCCGGGCCGCCGTCCTGCGCCTCGCGCGTGATCGCCTCGACAAAATCCGCCTCGCGCCGCGCCAACCCGCTCACCACCGCGTCGACGAGATACGGCTGCTCGCCCGCCGCGATCAGCAACGCTCGCACGCTCGCATCGGCCGCGGGCGTCTTCGCCTCACCGAGCGACAACGCGAGCTGCAGGCGCACCGCCGGCTCGGGCCGCGCCGCGAGCGACGCCAGTTTGCCCAGGATCGCCGCATCCGCCGTCGGCTTCAAAAATTTCTCCGCGACGCGCACGGCCGCCGCACACACCCGCGCATCGGCGTCACCGAGCGCGGCGAGCACCGTGGGTTTGTCCAACGCGCCCACCCCGTCCAACGTCCAGAGCGCATGCACGCGCGCGAACGGCGGGGTGGCCGCCGTCGCCGCCGTGCGCAACAGCGCCGCCGCCGCCGGATCGCGTTTCTCCACCAGGAGGCGCTGCGCGGTATCCCGCACCCACCCGCTCGCATCGCCGAGTTTCTCCACGAGCTGCGCGGTCGTCGCGCCGGCGAGGCCGGACTTGAAATTCGCCTTCGGCGCGCCGTCCGGCACGATGCGCCAGATGCGCCCGAGCCCGATGCCCTGGCCGAGATTGCGCTCCTCGATCTGCTTGCGCAGGTAGCTGGTGACGTAGGTGCGGTGCTGCAAAATGCCGCGATAAAGATCGACGACGTAGAGCGCGCCGTCCGGCCCGTTGAACAGGTTCACCGGCCGGAACCGCTCGTCCGTCGAAGTGAGAAACTCGCTCCCCTCGTAGGCGTTGGTCCCCGTCACGGCCCCGTCCTTCTCCGCAAGCTTGATCCGCTTGATCAGGTTGCCCGACGGCTCCGCGATAAACGCGTCGCCGCGAAACTCCGCCGGAAACAATCCGCCGCGATAAATCACCGGCCCGCAGGCCGCCGTCACCGACATCAGTTTCCCCGCCTGATCGAGCGAATTGTAGCCGCGGTTGATGCCGGGCGTCACGCGCCCGGGAAACGTCGGGAGCCGCGCCGGCGTGACTTTCACGTTCGTGGCCGTCGCCGTGAAATTCGGATTGCGGCGCAAATACGCCGAGGGCACCGCATCGATCCGCAAGGGGTCGCTGTTGCTGTTGTAATAGAGGCGGCCCGTGTCGTCCTGCGTGATGCCCCACTGGCCGCGCGTGATCGTGCCGTCGCGGGCAAATTTACCCGCGCCTTCATAGCGGAAACGCACCGTGGCGTTCCCCGAGTAAATCCAGTTGTCCATCATCCAGACGAGCCCGTTGGCGTTGTGCTCGTGGTTCCCCGTGGTGGCGTAATCCTTCGCGATCTCCGTCTTCTCATCGGCGGCGCCGTCGCCGTTCGTGTCGCGCAAGAACCACAGGTGCGGCGGCTCGGCCACCAGCAAGCCGTCGCCGACCAGCGCCATCGCCCGCGGCATCACGAGGTCCTTCGCAAACACCGTGCGCTGGTCCATCCGCCCGTCGCCGTCCGTGTCGTCGAGCACCGCAATGACGCCGAGCGGCTGGTCTTCACCCTTGCCGTCGACGTCGTTCATGTAGCCGCGCATCTCGAGCACCCAGAGTTTTCCGTCCGGGGCGATCTGCATCGAGATCGGATCGCCGACGAGCGGATCGGTCGCCACCGCCTCGATGCGAAAACCTTTCGCCACGGTAAACGTCTTCAACGCCTGCTCAGCCGTGAGGATGGGCGCTGGCGGGATCACGATATGCGCCGGCGGCGGCGCCTGCACTTCGCCGGCGCGGTCGCCCCGCTGGGCGAGCAGGGGCGAGACAAAGACAAGGGCGAACGCGGCCAGGCGGACGGGGCGGGAAATCATGGTGTGGGAAGGCGCCAAGACGTGCCGCCCCGGAAAAGGTGTCAATCGCGCGCACCATGCCCCCTGCAGGCCGTGGGCCGGCGACGCCTCAATACGGTCCCCGAATGTGCGCCGCCACGTCCCGCGCGTAAAACTCCGCGAGGCGCGCATGCAGTGCAAATCCCAGCGGTGGCAGGGCCGATACCCGCGCATTGGCCCGCGCCTGCTCCGGATTCCGCGCGCCGGGAATGATCGTGCTCACCGCGTCGAAATCGAGACACCACCGCAGCGCCAGCCCGCTCAGCGTCTGCCCCGCCGGCACGAACGCCTTCAACGCGTCCGCCAGCTCCACGCCCTTGGCAAACGGCAACCCCGCGAACGTCTCGCCCACGTTGAACTGCTGCCCGTCGCGGTTGAAATTCCGGTGGTCGTTCGCCGGAAACGTCGTCCCCGGCGTCATCTTGCCGCCGAGCAACCCGCTCGCCAGCGGCAGCCGCACCAAGAGCGCCACCTGCCGCTGTTTCGCCTCGGCGAAGAGGGTGTGAATCGGCTTCTGGCGAAAAATATTAAAGATGATCTGCAGCGCCGCCACCCCCTCCGTGCGCACGCAAAAATCCGCCTCTTCCATCGACTCCACGCTCACCCCGAAATCGCGGATCTTCCCCTCCCGTTTCAATTCGCGCAGATGCTCGAACACCTCGCCCTGACGCAGCACCGCGAACGGCACGCAATGCAGCTGCGTGAGATCGAGCGCCTCGACGCCCAGCCGCGTCAACGACGCCTCCGTATGGGCGCGAATCCCCGCGCGCGAAAAATTCTCCGGCCACCCCGGCGGCGAAAACCGCCCGAGCTTCGTCGCCACATAAAGCCCGCCGCTCCGCGCACTCGGCGTCTCTGCCAAAAATTTCCCGATCAGCGTCTCCGCCCGCCCCATCCCATACACATCCGCCGTATCAAAGAGCGTCGTCCCCGCGTCCCACGCGGCGCGCATCGTGGCCATCGCCACCTCTTCCGTGACGTCGCCCCACCCCGCCCCAAGCTGCCACGTGCCGAGCCCGACTTCGCCGACGCTGCGGCCCGTGCGACCGAAAATCCGTGTGTTCATGCCGGGCCAAGGTGGGCCGCCCATTTTTCAAGGCAAGCCCTCCAGCTGCCCCTCGGCTTCTGCGCACACCTCTGCCGGTGGCTGGAAAGTCGCCCCTCCCCCCGAACCACCAACCCGCAGCTGCGGCCATAGTGGTCGGCCAGCATTCCCGTCGCCACGCCGCACACCGACGCGCCGAGGTCACCCAACGAACCCGTGAGCCCGACCGCACTCGACGCACCCGCCGAGGCGCCGGTTCGACCGCACCGGCCGGGTGAAGCATTGCCTCGATGGCCTTCATGGCCTTGCGGCAGCCGGGGACGATCATCCTCACCGACCCGCCAAAGATCGCGATCCCGGCCTTGCTCGCCGCCTCCGCGCGCCACGGGTCCCACCGCCGCGAGCGGGCGCGAACGAGCTGCGTCCCCGTCAGGCGCCGGAGCGTTTTGGACAGGGCAGGAGCTTGCCGACCGCGCAGATCCGCGCGAGTCCCGGAAATCTTCGCTGCGCCTTCGGCCTTCCCCACCGCCAAGGTCGTGCCCCTCCTCTGCGACCGCGCCGAGCGTGACCACTCCACGAAACTCTTCGCGGAGCCGCCGGCAGCGTAGCGCAACGCAGCGCGCCGCCGCCTCGCCTCACTTTACCGCCGGCGGCAACGGCGTGCGCTCCAGCGCGGTTAGTTCCGCGATCCGGGCGAGCGCCGGGCGTTCGTCCAGCGCGAGCAAAAAGGCCCACGCCGCCAGCGTGCGGCGGTAAAACAGCACCCGCTCCGCCGCCGTTTTGCGGCTCACCGGCGCGACGACCGCGGCCGCCGCCGCCGGCGGGGAACTCTCCGCGGCCGCCGCGCCCCCCGACCGCCGGTTCGCCGCCTGACGCTTCGTGATGTCCTCGGCCGCCGCGCGCACCGTCGGCTGATCGGACGCCTTCGCCCACGCGAGGATCCGGCTCCGGCGCTCCGCGCCCCACTCCACCACGGCCTCGGCCTTCGCGCGGTCCAGCGTCGCCGGATCCGCGTAGCCCGACTGCCAGTACACTTCGTCGGGCAGCGCCCGCGCGTTCGCGAAGAGAAAATCCTTCCCCTTCGCCTCCTGCGCCAAAAGATATTTTTCAAACTCCCGCGCCCCCGCCGGCAACGCGGCCGCCCGGTCCGCGAGCACCGCCGCCTTCCACGCCGGACGCACCGCTTCGTTCCACAGTTTCAACACTTCGGGCGAGGGGGCGTTTCGCCCCCGCCCCCGCCCGCCGCCCTGGACCGGCGCGGGTGCGGGTGCCGCCGCCGTCGTCGGCTGGGCGGCGGGCGCGGCGGCGGGCGCGGGCTGGACC
>CAJAYO010000030.1 GCA_903948415.1 uncultured Opitutia bacterium
CTCGCCCGCCTCCTCGTCGCCGAGCCCGCCCTCCTCCTGCTCGACGAGCCGACCAACCATCTCGATCTCGAGGCCCTCCTCTGGTTCCAGGATTACCTCATCCGCTACCCCGGCGGCCTCGTCGTCATCTCGCACGACCGCGCTTTCCTCAACGCCCTCTGCACCGGCATGCTCGAGCTCCGCGCCGGCGCCCTCGGCTATTACCACGGCAACTACGACAATTACCTGAAGGAAAAAGAGGCGCGCAAATCCCAGCAGGCCGCCGCCTTCAAGACCCAGCAGCGCGAGATCGCCCACCTCCAGGTCTTCGTCGACCGCTTCGGCGCCAAGGCCTCCATGGCCTCCCGCGCCAAGTCGAAAGAAAAGCAGATCGAACGCCTCAAGGAGGTCGCCGTCGAGGAGCCCACCGAGGAACTGCGCAAGATGAACTTCAAGTTCCCGCAGCCCCCGCGCTCCGGCCTCAAGGTCATCACCCTGTCCCACATCCAGCAGGCCTACGGCCAGCACGTCGTCTACAAGGACCTCAACTTCACCTGCGAACGTGGCCAGCGCATCGTCCTCGTCGGCCCCAACGGCGCCGGCAAATCGACCCTCCTCAAAATCCTCGCCGACGTCATCCCGACCCAGGGCGGCACCCGCGAACTCGGCAGCAACGTCGTCGCCGGCTACTTCGCCCAAAACCGCCTCGACAACCTCGACGCCAGCATGTCCGTCTTCGAAAACGTGATGTCGCTGCGCACGCTCGAAAACCAGCTCACCGAACAGCAGGCCCGCGCCATCCTCGGCGCCTTCCTCTTCCGCAAAGACGACGTTTATAAACCCATCAGCGTCCTCTCCGGCGGCGAAAAATCCCGCCTCGCCCTCGCCCGCATCCTCGTCAAACCGCCGAATCTCCTCCTCATGGACGAGCCGACGACCCACTTGGACATCCAGTCGATCGACGCCCTCGTCGGCGCGCTGAAGAATTACGAAGGCACGCTCATCTTCATCAGTCACGACGTGCACTTCATCCGCGCCCTTGCGCAGACCGTGCTCCACGTCCACAGCGGCCGCCTCACGCCCTACGCCGGCGACTACGATTATTATTTGGAGAAATCCAAGTCCACCGACGCCCGCTTCGCGCTCACCGCCGGCTTCACCGACGCCCGGCCCAAGCAGGCCGCCGCCGCCGTGCCCGCCGCGAAAGCCGCCGCCGTGCCCGCCGCGAAAAAACCCACGCCCAACGAAATCCGCAAATACCGCGAAGAAGTCGGCCAGTTGGAGAAAAGAGTTTCCGAGCTCGAGTCGAAGCAGGCCGATATCACCGCCGCGCTGGAGGACCCCGCGTCCTACGCTGACAAGGGCAAATTCCATCACCTCAACCGCGAGCTGAGCACGGTGGTCGACCAGATTGCGGGCGCCACCGCTGCCTGGGAAGCCGCCGTGACGAAGCTGGCCGAGATGGAAGCGTAAGGCGCCCCGCCGGCCGCAGCCCGTAGGCCGCCAGCTTGCTGGCGCTCCTCCCCCGCCCGCACCCCGCAGCCCGTAGGCCGCCAGCTTGCTGGCGCTCCCCCTCAGCCCGCACCCCGCAGCCCGTAGGCCGCCAGCTTGCTGGCGCTCCCCCCCGCCCGCACTCCGCAGCCCGTAGGCCGCCAGCTTGCTGGCGCTCCTCCCCCGCCGGGGGGCCTCCGAAACGCTCGCCCCGCCGACAGCGCCGACAGCGCCGGCAAGCCAGCGGCCTACTTCGTGGCGTTGCGTCGGCCGCGAGCTTGCTCGCGCTCCTCCCCGGGTTTAGTGAGACCCCATGCACACCCCCGGCCGTGGCGATGGGGCACTCCGGCGCTACCGCGTTTCGCTGCCCGCGACGTCCTACTTCCTGACTCTCAGCACGGTGAACCGAACGGCGGGCCTCACCTGCGACGATGTCGCCCCGGCGATTTGCGCCGAAATCACCGCCATCGAGACCGATGGTCACTGGCTGCGTCGCGCCGCCGTTGTCATGCCGGACCACCTGCACGTGTTCGTGCGTCTGACCGGCGGCCTGCCCATCGCGCGCTGTGTTGCCCGGCTGAAATCCAACACTCGCTCCAGCCTGCTCGCACGCGACATCTCATGGCAGCCAAATTTCTACGAACATCGCCTCCGCCCCGATGATTCGGTCGAAGACGTTGTGCGTTACATTTTCCTCAATCCCTATCGTGCCGACCTGATCCCGATCGCGGTCGGCTATCGCTGGTTTGCATTGGGAGCAGAGGAAGAGAGCTGGTTCAAACCCGGGACCGACCACGGCAGCCCGTTTCCCGAATGGCTCCGATAGATTCCGCCGTCCCCCCGTAGGCCGCGAGCTCGCTCGCGCTCCCTCCCGTAGGCCGCGAGCTTGCTCGCGCTCCCCCCGTAGGCCGCGAGCTTGCTCGCGCTCC
>CAJAYO010000031.1 GCA_903948415.1 uncultured Opitutia bacterium
GTGATCCGCCGGCACCCAGTCCCGCAGGTCGGGCGGCAAGAGCAGCGGCGTGTCTCGGTCTATGTTTACGTATCGGGTCATATCCAATTGCATAGCAATTACTAGGCCAAGTATCCGGCTAAGTCCGACAAGCTGCTAGCCAGGGCCTCGCCGCGCTGCCCCGCCCGTGACGCTCAAGCCGGATCCCCATTGCCGCGGCGCCGTAATCACACTGCTGTTCCACTCCACCTCCCACAACCTCCGCCCCATGCCAATCTGCCGCCGTCCCCGCCGAAGCCTCCGCCGCCTCCTCCTCGCTGTCGGCCTGGCCGGCGCCCTTCAAGCCGCCCCTGTCGGGGAGTTCGAGCAAAGCACCGACATCGGCAAAATCACCGTCGCCGGCTCCGCCGAATTCCTCCCCGCCACGCGCCAATACCGCCTCACCGGCAGCGGCCTGAACATGTGGGCCAAGGAAGACGCCTTCCATTTCCTCCATAAAAAACTCTCCGGCGACCTCTCCTTCACCATGGACGTCGCCTGGCCCGAGCCAAGCAAGGAGCCCCACCGCAAGGCCTGCGCCCTCGTCCGCGCCACCCTCGACGCCGACTCGCCCTACGTCGACGTTGCCGTCCACGGCGACGGCCTCATCGAGCTCCAGTATCGCAAAGTCAAAGGCGGCGAAACCTACGGCATCCGCACGCCCATCCTCGCCCCCGCCACCGTGAAGCTCGAGCGCGACGCCGATGTCTTCACCGTTTCCGTCGCCAAAAAGGGCGGCCCCTTCCAGCCCGTCGGCGCCCTCTCCCTCGCCCTCCCCGATCCGGTCTACGTCGGCCTCGGCGTCTCCGCCCACAATTCGAAAAACCGCGAGACCGCCCTCCTCTCCCACGTCGTCCTCACCAATCGCGTCGCCCTCCCCACCGAAAAACGCGTCCGCGAAACCACCCTCGAAACCCTCGTCGTCGCCACCGGCGAACGCCGCCTCGTCTACCGCGACCGCTCCCTCTTCGAAGCCCCCAACTGGTCCCGCGACGGAAAGCACCTCCTCATCAACCGCGCCGGCGGCATCTGGACCCTGCCCGTCACCGGTGGAGAACCGCAGCGCCTCGACACCGGCATCGCCCAAAAATGCAACAACGACCACGGCCTCTCCTTCGACGGCCGATGGCTCGCGATCAGTTCCAACGAAGGCAAAGACGGCTCCAAAATCTACGTCGTGCCCTCCACCGGCGGCACTGCCCGCCTCGTCACCCCCACCGGCCCCTCCTACTGGCACGGCTGGTCGCCCGACGGCGCCACCCTCGCCTACTGCGCCCGCCGCAATGGCAACTTCGACATCTACACCGTTCCCGCCGCCGGCGGCCCCGAAACGCGCCTCACCACCGCCGACGGCCTCGACGACGGCTGCGAATACACCGCCGACGGCACCAAGCTCTATTTCAACTCCGAGCGCACCGGCGTCATGCAGCTCTGGCGCATGAATCCCGACGGCTCGCAGCAGGAGCAAGTCACCACCGATCCGAACTTCGGCGACTGGTTTCCCCATCCGTCCCCCGACGGAAAATGGCTCGCCTTCCTCTCCTTCGACAAATCCGTGAAGGGCCATCCCGCCAACCAAAACGTCACCCTCCGCCTCATGCCCCTCGCCGGCGGCAAACCCAAAGTCATCGCCACCCTCTTCGGCGGCCAGGGCACCATCAACGTCCCGTCCTGGTCCCCCGACAGCACCCAAATCGCCTTCGTCAGCTACCGCCACGTCCTACCTTAGCCCACATCAATCACCCTTTCTGAAGAAATTCTTTTTTCACAGAGCGCACAGAGGTCCGAACCGAGGTCACGGAGCCAAACACCTTGTCCGCTCTGTGCCCTCTGTGGGCTGGGCTCCGTGCCCTCTGTGAGATGCGTTTGGTCAAGTTGGGTGTGAAATATCCGCGTTAGAGAGTAGCGCGGACTTCAGTCCGCCTTCACCGCCGCCGCGGTCTTCTTGCGCTTTTGGACGGCCTGACGCAGGAGGTATTCCACCTGGCCGTTGACACTGCGTAGTTCGTCCGCCGCCCACGTCTCCAGTTCGGACCAGAGTTCGGGGTCGATGCGGAGCAGAAAGGCTTTGCGTTCCTCGGCCATGAATCAGGTTTTCAAATGCACGCCGCGGCAAATTGCAGCCGCAAACTCTTCCGGGGCGACGGCATGCAGTGCACGGAGCACGCCCGCCCCAGCCCGGCGGAAATCGTCCATGATCAGTTGTAGAGCGTGCCCGTGTTGATCACCGGATGGGCTTCGCCTTCGCCACAGAGCACGACGAGCAGGTTGGAGACCATCGCCGCTTTCCGCTCCTCGTCGAGGTGCACGACCTTTTTGGCCGAGAGCTCGTTGAGCGCCATTTCGACCATGCTCACCGCGCCATGCACGATCTTTTGCCGCGCGGCGATCACCGCCTCGGCCTGTTGGCGACGGAGCATCGCCTGTGCGATCTCGGGGGCATAGGCGAGGTGGGTCAGGCGCGCCTCTTCGACATATACGCCCGCCTTCGCGAGCCGGACCTGCAGTTCCCGCGTCAACGCCGCCGATACGTCATCACTGCCCCCGCGCAACGTGATCTCGTCCGGCTCGCCATCGTCGTAGGCATAGCTGCTGGCGACATGGCGCACCGCCGATTCGCTCTGCACGCGCACGTAGTTCTCGTAGTTGTCGACATCGAAGCACGCTTGCGCCGTGTCCTGCACCCGCCAAACCACCACCGCGGCGATCTCGATCGGATTGCCGCGTTTCTCGTTCACCTTGATTTTGTCGCTGTTGAAATTCCGCGTGCGCAGCGAAATTTTGATCCGCTTGCAAAACGGGTTCACCACCCAAAAACCACTGTCACGCACCGTTCCTTTGTAAGCCCCAAAGAGAATCAGGACCATCCCTTCGTTCGGTTGCAGCGTGAAAAAACCGCAAGACAACCCCACCGCGGCGATGAGCGCCCCCCCACCGACGAACATCAACAGCGGAACGTGGCTTCTTGCGCCCACAAAGATCAGCAGCGGGGCCGCCGCATACAGCGCGACGTTGACGACCAGACCCATCCAGCCGCTCGCGACGCGGGCCGGCTGTTCGTGATTCGAGGACTGCAGCGTGGAATCGGAGGTTTTCATCGGGGAATAATTTCTGAGATAGCTAAGTGATATCACTTCGCTATCTTGTCAAGTCGTTGGAAATTTCGCCCATGCCCCGCAACGTGCAGGCTGCATTCAGTAAACAGGCTCACGGCGAGGATTCGCCCTCACTCACCCGTAGCGCGCCCGGTCCTCGGGCCCTTTCCCTCCTCGCCGGTCACCGTCCGCCGCGGCGCCGGCAGCGATCCCACCCACGCCCCCCGCACGAGGGTGGTGCGCGGATTCTCCGGCACCCCGCGTTGCCCCAGGGCGATTTTCCGCGCGAGCTTCTCGACCGCTTCGGCGCCGA
>CAJAYO010000032.1 GCA_903948415.1 uncultured Opitutia bacterium
GTGAGCTACCCGCGCTACTTCAGCTACACCACCCCGCGCAGCTTCCGCCTCTCCGCCACGAAAACGTTCTGAGTTTCCTTTTCGTAGCACGGAGCTTCCGCCCCTGCTTCACCGCTTCCAAGCGCGGGCTAAAGCTCCGCGCTACGCCTTATCCACCGCTCACCCTGTCCGGCTCCTTCCCCGCAACCCGCGACCGCTGGCGCCATCGCCTGCCGCATTGGGAAGTTTCCGACCGACCGCACTTCATCACCATCCGTTTCACCGGCTCGCTCCCCTCCGACGTGCTCGAACGCGTGCGCGAAATCCACACCAACCTCCAATCCATCGAACCCGCCTCCCCGCAGTTCGCCGCGCTCCAACGCCAGTATTTCTCCACCTGCGAAAAATACCTCGACCGCCACGAAGGCTTCGCGCCGATCACCTCCGCTCCGCACGACGCCACCGCCACCGCGCTGCTTGCCGCATGGCGTGGGCTCGCCGCACCGACCGCTGGCTGGCTCGTCACCCACGCCGTCGCCATGCCCAACCACGTGCACTTCATCATGGCACCCCATCGCGAATCTCCGGCCCCTCTGCGCACCGCGCTGCGTGCGTGGAAAGGTCGCGTCGCACGACAAGCAAACCTCGCACTCGGCCGCACCGGCGCCTTCTGGCAATCCGATTGGTTCGACCGCTGGCTGCGCACGGACGCAGAAGAAGCGCGGGTGATCGACTACATCCAACAGAACCCCGTGAAAGCCGGCCTCGTCCGCCAATGGACCGACTGGCCCCACCGCATCTCCACTCCGAAACCCGCCTCCACTGCGTAGCACGGAGCTTCAGCCCGTGCTCCTACCCGGCCAAGCGCGGGCTGAAGCACCGCGCTACGCTCCATCCGCCGCCCACCCATTTCACCTTTTTCTCCATGCCCTCGCCCCTCCACCGCCGCACCTTTCTCGCCCACCTCGGCACCGCCGCCGCCGCCGTCCCGCTCGCGGCCACCCTCCGCGCCGCCGCCCCCCGCTCCCGCACCGCCGACGTCTGCGTCTACACCGGCAACGCCGCCGGTATCGCCGCCGCCGTCGCCGCCGCCCGCGAGGGCCGCCGCGTCCTCGTGATCGAGCCCAGCCGCTGGCTCGGCGGCATGACCGGCAGCGGCCTCGTCCACATCGACTGGGGCCGCTCCGAAGCCGCCGGCGGCTCCGCGAAAAAAATCCTCAAAGACGGTCTCACCGATCCGCAATACCGCCGCCTGTTCGCCGACCTCGCGCAGACGCACGGCATCGAAATCCTCTACGAGCACCGCGTCGCCTCCGTTACCAAAACCGGCGCCGCGATCACGTCCCTCACCCTCGATCACGCTCCGCCCGACCGCTTCGGTTGCCCCGTCGCGCAGCCGAAAGAGGCCGGCGCCGTCACCGTGAGCGCGCGCATGTTCATCGACTGCTCCTACGAGGGCGACCTCATGGCCAAGGCCGGCGTGAGCTACACCTTCGGCCGCGAATCCCGCGACCACTACGGCGAAAACCTCGCCGGCGTCCGCCCTCCCCTCGCCGTCTACGCCATCGATCCCTACGTGCAACCCGGCAATCCGCGCAGCGGCTTGCTCCCCCTCCTGCAGGATCACACCCCCGGCCCGATCGGCAGCGCCGACAAACTCACCATGGGCTACGGCTTCCGCTGGAAGTTCACCCTCGGGAAAAACCAGCTGCCCATCGACCCGCCCGACGACTACGACCCGTTCACCTTCGAGGTCTACCGCCGCGCCTTCACGAAAAAACTCAACCTCAACGGCCGCCGCATGCGCAAACTCGGCGAATACGAGGTCGCCACCGGCGGTATCCACTATCCGGGTGCCGGCAACCTCTCGCGCAGCCTCATCGCGCCCACCGTCTTCGGCTGCAACGCCGCCTACCCCGACGGCGACTGGCCCACCCGCGCCCGCATCTGGAAATTCCACCAGGACTTCCTCCGCGGCCTCACCCACTTCCTCCGCACCGATCCTTCCGCCCCGGAAAAACTCCGGGAGCGCGCCCGCGTCGCCGGCTTCGACCCCGGCCAGTTCGACGACACCGCCGGCTGGCCCCACCAGCTCTACGTCCGCGAGGCCCGCCGCATGATCTCGAGCTACGTCGTCACGCAAAAAGACCTGGAGGGCACCACCGACCCCAGCGACTCCGTCGGCCTCGCCTCCTACGGCGTCGACGACTGGCCCTACGCGATGCACCCGCTCGACGGCCAGGTCGCGCTCCAAGGCGGCGACTACTCGATGCTCTACCTCGAAGAAAAACACCGCGGCATCTACCAAATCCCCTACCGCGCGATCACCCCGCACGAACGCGAGTGCCGCAACCTCTTCGTCCCCGTCTGCTGCTCCGCGAGCCACATCGCGATGACCTCGATCCGCATGGAGCCCGTCTGGATGACCCTCGCCGAAGCCGCCGGCGTCGCCGCGTCGTTGGCGATCGCGTCCGATCTCGCCGTCCAACGCGTCGACTACGCCGCCCTGCGCCCGAAACTCCACGCCCTCGGCGTCAAACTCGACCGCCCCACCGGCCCCGCAAAAGCGAAGGGCTGATTGCCCAACCACGCCCCCACGCCTCGCCACCAGCGTTGTTCCGCGCCGCGCGCGGCCCCCAGCGCCGGGTCGACAACCGGCGCCGCCCCGCCTACCCTCGGCGCATGAAAACCCGCATCGGGATTCTCACGGGCGGCGGAGACTGCCCGGGTTTGAACGCCGTGATTCGCGCCGTCGTCAAGTCCGCCACCAAACGCGGCTGGGACACGGTGGGCATTCTCGGCGGCTTCGAGGGCTTGTTGGGCGCGACCCACACCCGCCCCCTCGACTATCACCAGATGGACGGCCTGCTCTACCTCGGCGGCACGATTCTGGGCACCTCCAACAAAGGCCGTTTCTCCGGCAAGTCCGGCCACGGCGAGACGCGCCAGATCGATCCCGCCGTCCTCGCCGAAGCCCGCGCGGGCTTTGCGTCGCTCGGACTGCGCGCCCTCGTCGTCGTCGGCGGGGACGGCTCGCTGACCATCGCCCAGCAATGCTTCGACGCCGGCATCCCCGTCGTCGGCGTGCCCAAAACGATCGACAACGACATCGCCGGCACCGTCGTCACCTTCGGCTTCGACAGCGCGGTCGCCTTTGCGACGGACGCCCTCGACCGTTTGCGCTCCACGGCGCAGAGCCACGACCGCGTCATGGTCGGCGAAGTCATGGGGCGCTACGCCGGTTGGATCGCCGCGCACGCGGGCATCGCCGGCGGCGCGGACGTCATCTTGATTCCCGAGATCCCGTTCCATCTGGAGGCCATCTGCCAGGTCGTCACGGAACGCGAAGCCCAGGGCAAACGCTTCACCTTGGTCGTCGTGGCCGAAGGCGCCCGCGAGGCCGGGCACGACTTCGTCACCGTGGGCGAGACGGGCGCGATTCGCGAGGCGCGCCTCGGCGGCATCGGCGCCGTCGTCGCCGGCGAAATCGAACGGCGCACCGGCAAGGAGACCCGCGTCTGTGTCCTCGGGCACCTGCAGCGCGGCGGCGCGCCCACCACCTTCGACCGCCTGCTGTGCACGCGCTTTGGGGTCGGCGCCGTCCGCCTCATCGCCGAGGAAAAATTCGGCTTCATGGTGGCCCACCGCCCGCCCGACACCGACGCCATTCCCCTCACCGAGGCCATCGGCCGCCTGCGCACCGTGCCCCTCGACGGCGACATTCTCCGCACGGGCCGCGCCCTCGGCATCGGCTTCGGGGATCTGCCAACCGCGCCCGCCTGAGCCGCCCGCGGTGTCCGCCCCATCGGATTCGACGGTCGATTCGTCCCCGCCCCTCCCGCAGACCCGGCGCGCCACCCGCCGTCCCGCGCCCCTCCGCAAAAGATGCACCGGCTTAGGATTGCGCCACGCACCCCAAACCGCACGCTCCCGCCCGCTCCATCCGAGCCGCCATGGATCTCGACCACCCGCACTTGCCCGGTTTCCTCAGTGCCCAGCTGCGCGACCACGGCGGCCAAGCCGAACTCGACGCCGGCCTCTGGACCCTGTTCGCCGTCCCCGCCGCCGATCCGGAAGCCAACGCCCTCGCCCAGTCCCTTCTCCGCACCGCCCCGTTCGCCCACGACTCGGGCCAGACCGAAGACGACCAGTGGACCCTCTACTACGTCGACACCGCCAACCGCCCGCTCGCCCTCGCCTGGCTCGACGACACCATCAAGCTCGTCGCCGGCGAAATCCGCCCCGTCGCCCCCGCCCACCACGCGCTCGTGACCGAACTCATCACCTCGGCGAAACCCCACCGCCTCGCCCAGGATCTCGCCGCCCGCCACACCCGCGGCGAACTCTCCGCCGGCCTCATCCACCCACCCGCCGAGGTCCGCGCGCTGCTCGACCGCCTCCACCAATGCGAGCCGCTCTTCTTCGCCGGCTTCCTCACCCTCCTCCACCACCACCTGATCGACATGCTGGTGCTGCACCAACAAATCCTCGCCGAGGATATCGCGTTGAAAAACGAACTCGTCCTCGGCGGCCTCTCGGGCGATCCGTTCCTCCAAAGCCGGCAGGATGCCGCCGTCGAAATCCGCCATATTTTGCTCCGCTTTCAAATCATCAACCCCATCGATCAGCAGAAAAACACCGCCGTCAAAAATCCCTACGCCGTCTTCCTTGACGTGGTCTATTTCAACGACGAAGTCATCGCCCCGATCGACGGCCTCACCGTCGCCGTCCCCCGCGCCGATTTCCTCAACGCCCTCCACACCATCCGGCGCAATCTCGCCCGCGGCGACTCGTTTCACAGCTTCGACACCCAGGCTCCGTGGATGAACCAGTCCATCGCGTATCCGTTCCGCTTCATCAAGCAGCGCGTCGACAGCCACCCCGAACTCGCCGTCCTCGACACGCTCTACATGCTGGAGCGCGCCGTCAGCGTCTGAGGGCGCCGGCGCCCCGCACGCGCCCCACCCCGCGTCCGCGCCCGCCCCAGCCCCTTTTTCTTCGCCTTCGGCCCGCGCCTCCGCCAAGCCTGCGCCCCACCCCGGCCATGAACCCCCTCCTCAGCCACAGCGCGGCCGTGCTCCTCGCTTTCGTCCGCGGATCGATCGTCAACCTGGCCCTCATCCCCGTCAGCCCCCGCGTCATTCCCCCGCGCCCCGGCGTCGGCGTCGCGAACGTCGCCCACCTGAAAGCCTCGCTGCACGTGTATCAGCCCAGGCATTTCCTCTTCCCGTTCCTCGCCCACGCCCTCGGCACCTTCGCCGGCGCCCTCATCGCGTTCGTGGTCGCCGGCTCCCGCCGCGCCGTTTTCGCCTGCGCGCTCGGCCTCCGGTTCCTGGCCGCCGGCATCACCGCCGGCTTTCTCCTTCCCGCGCCCGCCTGGTTCATGGCCCTCGATCTCCTCGCCGCCTACCTCCCCATGGCCTGGCTCGCCACCCGCCTCGGCCGCCGCCTGACTGCACCCACCCCCGCTTCCCTTTCCCCATGACTTCACTCCGCACCCTCGCACTCGTCTCGCTCCTCGCCGCCCTGAACGCGCCCGCCGTCGCCCATCAGGCCACCGGCATCAAACTCACCGAGCCCACCGCCGACTCCGTCACCGTCTGGACGCGCCTCACCCGCGACCCCGAGCGCGCCCCTGACGACGGGCCCTTGCCTCTCACCAAACTCTTCAACCGCACCACCGGGAAGGAAGTCCCGCTGAAGGACAACGCGACCTACTCCGACACCCGCCCCGAGATCACCTACCCACCCGGCGCGAATCTCGGCAACCTCCGCGGCGCCGCCCTCGGCGCGCCCGGCCAGACGCGCGTCCGCTATCGCCCCGCCGCCGCTCCCTCCGCCCCGTGGTCCGAAACCGCCTGGCGCGACGTCGACCCCGCCCGCGATTTCACCGCCACCTGCGCCCTCACCTCACTCACCCCCGCCACCCGCTACGCGCTCGCCGTCGACGATCGCCCCCGCCCCGACGCCCCGGTCACCAGCACGACCCCCGGCGGCTTCGTCACCGCGCCCCTTCCCACGGCCAACACCGCCGCGACGTTCGCCGTGATGAGTTGCCAGCAATACGAAGACCGCGACCGCCCCGACGGCTTCGCCATCTACCCGTCGATGCTCAAGCTCCAGCCCGACTTCTTCGTCAACACCGGTGACGCCGTCTACTACGACCACGGCCCCGTCCACGCCGTCAACGTCGACCTCGCCCGCTACCACTGGGCGCGCATGTATGGCTTGCCCACGCTCCGCGATTTTCACCGCCAGGTCGCCAGCTTCTTCATGAAGGACGATCACGATACCCTCACCAACGACTCCCACCCCGAGGACCGCAGCGGTGAGCTCACGTTTGCCCAGGGCCTCGCGGTCTTCCGCGAGCAGACCGCCCCGTCCGAGCCCCCCTACCGCACCCTCCGGTGGGGCCGCCACCTGCAGGTCTGGTTCCTCGAAGGCCGCGACTTCCGCAGCTCGTCCGCCGCCGACCGCACGCAGACCCCGACCATCCTCGGCCCGACGCAAATCGCCTGGCTCGAACGCACCCTCGCCGCCTCCGACGCCACCTTCCGCGTCGTCATCACCCCCACCCCGATGGTCGGCCCCGACCGCCCGCAAAAAGACGACAACTACGCCAACAAGGGCTACGTCGTCGAAGGCACGAAAATCCGCGCCCTCCTCGCCCGCCAGCCCAACCTCACCGTCATCACCGGCGACCGCCACTGGCAGTACGTGTCGCGCGACCCGGCCACCCAGATTGAAGAATGGAGCGTCGGCGCCGCCACCGACGCGCACGCCGGCGGCTGGAGCGAAGAAACCCCGCGCTCCGAGCACCGCTTCCTCCGCATCAAATTCGGCGGCTTCCTCTCCGGCGCCGTCGCGCCCGCCACCGCCACCGCACCCGCCGCCCTCACCCTCCGCCTGCACGACACGACCGGAAAAGCCGTCTTCACCGACACCAAACCGGCGAAATAATTTTCGCGCCGGCGCGGGCTCGCCCGCTGCCCACCCCCCGCGTCTCCGCACCTGCGCCCGGCGCCGCGCAGCACCTTTCCCGCCTCGTCCCGTTTTTCGACTAGTGCACGCGCCCTGAATCCCTAGCGTCCTCCCACCGACCCGCGCACCCCTGCGCGCGCCCCCCCCCACCACCATCACCATGACCTGCTCCTTTCCCCACCGCGCACTGCTCTGTGCGCTCACGCTCGCCGCCGCTCCGCTCGGCCACGCCCAGGCCGTCGCCCCCGCCACCGCCCCTGCACCGGAGCGCAGCGCCGCCGTCCAGCTCTCGCCCTTCGAGGTGAATACCGACAAAGACACCGGCTTCGCCGCCGCCAGTTCTCTCGCCGGCGGCCGCCTCGCCAGCGACCTCCGCGATACGCCGGTCGCCTACTCCGTCATCACCCGCGACTTCATCGACGCCCTCAACCTCACCGATCTCCAGAGCGCCGCCGAGTGGACCACCTCCAGCACCGCCTCCGTGGACAACGGCCAGCAGAATTTCTTCTTCAACCCCGTCCAATACACCGTGCGCGGCGCCGGCGGCGGCCGCCCCCAGCGAAATTTTTTCCCGCAGTTCAACAACGGCGACTCCTACAACCTCGAACGCTACGATTTCGGCCGCGGCCCCAACGCCGTTCTCTTCGGCAACGGCTCGCTCGGCGGTATCAGCTCTTCGACCACGAAGCGGGCCCAGACCAATCGCCCGCTGCGCCAGTTCCAGTTCGCCTTCGGCTCCTGGCGCAACTACCGCTCCACGTTCGATATCAACCAGCCCCTCTCCGATAAAATCGCCCTGCGCGCCGCCGGCGTCTGGGGCGACGCCTCGAGTTGGCGCATGAAGGACTTCGACAAACGCAAAGCCGTCTTCCTCACCACCACCGTGAAACCGTGGGGCAACGCCGAACTCCGCGTCGAGGGCGAATACGGCACCAACTCCCGCCAGTCCGCCTCCACCTTCATCAACGACCGCTTCTCCGGCTGGGATGGCACGACCTACAACGCCCCCCCGCGCCCTCGCCACGCTGCCCTCCACCGCCAACGCCCAGGGGATCAATCGCCGCGGCGCCAACTACTTTGTTTATCAGCCGTTCTCCGCGCCGAACACCATCTTTCACTACCAACACGACCCCATCACCGTCGCGGGCGGCAACACCGCGCAAACGCCGATCGCCGGCTTCGTCCAAGGCACCAACGTCACCTTCAACACCGCCGGCGCCAA
>CAJAYO010000033.1 GCA_903948415.1 uncultured Opitutia bacterium
GGATGAGCGGAGTTCATTCCTGCGATGAATTGTTTGAACAGCAGTAATTGAGCCACTCCCGCGTGCTGGCACAGCGACGGCTAAACCCGGCGCACCACCATGCCGCCCGCGCCACCCGCCTCCCCGGTTTCTTCCGCGACCCAGCCGCGGCCGCTGCGCGTCGGCTTTCTCGCTCTCACCGACGCCGCTCCGTTCGCCGTCGCCGCCCAACAGGACCTCTTCGCCCGCCATGGCCTGCGCGTCGAACTCCGCCGCGAAATCGGCTGGGCCACCATCCGCGAAAAAATTATCTACGGCGAACTCGACGCCGCCCACGCGCCCGCCCCGATGCTCTGGTCCACCCAGCTCGGCCTCGGCTGCCCGCCCACCGCGGTCCTCACCGCCCTCGTCCTCAATCTCCACGGCAACGCCCTCACCCTCTCCCGCGCCCTGTGGGACGCCGGCGTCCGGGACGCCGCCTCGCTCCGCACCCACGTGCAGAACCGCCCCGCGCGCCAACCCCTGACCTTCGGGATCGTCTTCCACCACTCCTCCCACCACCTGCTGCTCCGCGACTGGCTCCTCGCCGCCGGCATCAACCCCGAACGCGACGTCCGCATCGTCATCGTCCCGCCCGCCCAGATGTTCCGCAACCTCGTCGCCGGCACCCTCGACGGCTACTGCGCCGGCGAACCGTGGAACACCCTCGCCGTCCGCGAAGGCGCCGGCTGGTGCCCCACGTGGAGCGCCGCCCAGTCCCCCGGCCACGTCGAAAAAGTCCTCCTCGTCACCCAACGCTTCGCCGAGAAAAACGCCGCCGAACACGCCGCCCTCGTCGCCGCCCTCGCCGCCGCCTGCGCCTGGTGCGACGAACCCTCCAATCGCGAACCCCTCGCCACGCTCCTCTCCGACGCCCGCTACCTGAACCTCTCCGCCCGCATCATCGCCCCCGCCCTCCTCGGTCGCTTCGACTGCGGCCACGGCCGCGTCGAGTCCACGCCGGACTTTCACGTCTTCGCCCGCGCCGGCGCCAACGTCCCCACCGCCGCCCAAGCCGCGGCTCTCCAGGCCGAGCTCGTCGCCGCCGGCCTTCTCTCCGCCTCCGCGCTTTCCCCCGAGTTACCCCGCCGCCTCTTTCGCGAAGACCTCCATCGCGCAGCACTCACCCTCCATCCTCACTCCCATGAAGCTCACACCACCTGACACCCGCGCGGGATCGTTGTCCTCCACCGCCGTCACCTCGCTCAACCGTCGCCAATTTCTCACGCGCACCGCCGGCCTCACCGGCGCCGCCGCGCTCTTCTCCGCCCTCGGGCCGCGCTCCTGGGCGGCCACGGCCGCCAGCCCCGGCGAAGGCCCGGAAATGCCCAACGTCAAAATCGGCATCATCGCCCTCACCGACTGCTCCCCCTTCGTCATCGCCCAGGAAAAAGGCTTTTTCAAAAAATACGGTATCAACGCCACCATCACCAAGGGCGCCAACTGGGCCGCCATCCGCGACGCCCTCTCCAACGGCGACAACCAGGCCACCCACATGCTCACCGGTATGCCCCTCGCCTCATCGATGGGCCTCCTCGGCTCCCCGAAGAAACCGATGATCATCCCGTGGATGGTCAACCGCAACGGCCAGGCCATCACCCTCAAGTCCGAGTGGAAGGGCAAGGTCGGCGCCGATCCCAAAGCCCTCAAGCCCTTCGTCGACGCCGCCAAAAAACTCGGCGAACCCCTCACCTTCGCGATGACGTTTCCGCCGGGCACGCACGCCCTCTGGATGCGCTACTACCTCGCCGCCGGCGGCATCAACGCCGACAAAGACGTCTCCCTCATCACCATCCCGCCGCCCCAGATGGTGGCCAACATGAAGGTCGGCAAGATGGACGGCTTCTGCGTCGGCGAACCGTGGAACGCCCGCGCGATCGCCGACAACATCGGCTTCACCTCCGTCACCACCCAGGACATCTGGAAAGACCACCCGGAAAAAGTCTGCGCCTTCACCGCCGAGTTCGCCGCGAAAAACCCGAAGACCGTCAAGGCCATCCTCAAGGGCCTCCACGACGCCAGCGTCTGGCTCGACGACCCCGCCAACCGCCCCGAGCAGTGCGACATCGTCAGCAAGCCCAACTACATCAATTGCCAAAAGGACATCATCCTCGGCCGTCTCCTCGGCAAACTCGACTACGGTGACGGCCGCGTCGTCACCGACCCGAATCCAATGCACTTCAGCAAACGCAACTGCAACTTCCCCCAGGCGAAATTCGCCACGTGGTGGCTCACGCAGTTCCGCCGCTGGGGCATGGTCACCGGCGCGCCCGACTACGCCGGCGTCGCCAAACAGGTCATGCGCGGCGATATCTACGAGGAGGCCATGAAGGAAATCGGCTACGCCCACGGCGGCGCCGACCTCTCGAAGGAAACGCTCTTCGACGGTGTCACGTTCGATCCCGCCGGCGATCTCGAAGCCTACGCCAAAGGCTTCCCCGTCCACTCGCTCAAAGGCTGATCCCGACTTGCGCCGCGCGCTCCGGACCAGGGCTGGTCTCCGACCCGCCCCTCCGTTCCGCGCGCCCTGACACCCGTCCCGCATGACCTTCACCGCCCTGAAAATCGCCTTCCTGCCTCTCACCGACTGCGCCCCGCTCGTGGTCGCGGTGGAGCGCGGCCTGTTCAAACAGTTCGGCCTCGACGTCTCGCTCGACCGCGCCCCGAGCTGGACCGCCGCCAGGGAACGCCTCGAATCCGGCGACTGTCAGGCCGCCCATCTCCTCTTCGGCGTGCCCTTCGCC